>CAMBOD010000251.1 GCA_945868985.1 Prosthecobacter debontii
TAAAAGAGCGCCTGAAAGATCTGCGACACGATCTGGTGGCAGCCGACGAGTGCGACGACCTGCCATTTCGTCCACCCGGCGATTTCGTTCACCTGCCCGTAGAGCACTTCGATGAATGCAAGCTGCCCGCACGTCCACAACAGCTCCACGGCCATCCAGAGCAGGAAGTTCATTTTGAAGTTCATCTCGCGGATGAGTGAATTCCGCGCGGCGAGCCGGTAGATTTTGAAGTAGCGGCCCATGTGTGCTCAGCCTCCGAATGCCTGATACCTGCGCACTCCGGCGCGCCACAGCGAAAGCGCCATCAGCCACGCGAGCAGCAACCAAGTCGCCTGAATCGCCAGCCCTTCGTAGAGCGCGAAGCCTTTCACGCGCTCCATGAAAATCTGCACGGGGAAATACAGTTCGTAGCTGAACGGCCCCCATTTCACGAGGCCCTGGAGCCACGAGGGGAGCATATCGAGCGGGAAAATCTGGCCGCTGAGAAAGTATTCGAGCGAGAAGACGATGAAGATGATGGTGGAGATTTCGAGCAGCCAGAAGGCGAGCATCGCCAGTGAGTAGGCGAGGAGAAATTGCAGGAGCGCGGCCATCGCGGTGCTCACGGCGAAGAGCAGCCAGGTCATCGGGTCGCCGGGGAAGGTGAAGTGCCCGCGCAGGCAGTAAAATACGAGCGCGATGCCGGGGAGGACGATCAGCACGTAGAGCAGGCGGTAGCTCGCGTAGAGGGTGAAGCGGTAGGCGAGGTAGTTGAGCGGCTTCAGCAGCAGTGCGCTGAGGCGCCCGTCGCGGATGTCGGCTGCGATCTGCCACTCGTCCTCGGTGGGGGTGACGAGATTTTCCACGAACACGGCGAGCATGAAATAGGTGATGAGCGCGCTGTAGTCGTAGCCGCCGAGTTGTTTCGTCGCATCGCCGGCAAACATCGCGCGCCAAAGAAAAATGGTGCCGATGAGCGGGACGATGCCGAAGACGGAACGCAGGATGAAATTCCAGCGATAGACGAAGGTGTTTTGCAAACCCACGTCGAAGACCTTGGCGTATTTGGCGAAGGTCATGCGCGCTTGCGGGCGAGTTCCGCTGCGAGGCGGATGGCGGCGACCATGCTGTCGGGGCGCGCGATTTCTTTGCCAGCGATGTCGAACGCGGTGCCGTGATCGGGCGAGGTGCGGGGGAAGGGGAGGCCGAGCGTGACGTTCACGCCTTGATCAAATGCGTGGAGCTTCAGCGGGATTAGGCCCTGATCGTGATACATGCACAGCACGCCGTCGAATTCCCCGGCGACTGCGCGACAGAAAACGGTGTCCGGCGAATGCGGGCCGCTCCAACCTTCGCTGCCGAGAAGCGCAAGCGCTGGCTGGATGATTTCTATTTCCTCGCGGCCGAGATCGCCGCTTTCGCCCGCGTGGGGATTCAGCCCGGCGACGGCGATGCGCGGCGCTCTGCCGAGGCGGAGCGTGAGGAAATCCGCGAGCAGTTCGCCGGTGCGCATGATTTCCGGCACGGTCAACTGCACGTCTTTCAGCGGCACGTGCGCGGTGACGAGCGCGACGGTGAGCGCGCCTCCCGTGAGGCACATAGCGTGGTTCGGCGTGTGCCAGCGGCTGGCGAAAAATTCCGTCTGCCCCGGAAATGCGAAGCCGACTTCGTGCATCCGCGCTTTGCTGACCGGGCCGGTGACGACTGCACAAATTTCTCCCGCCAGTGTGAGTCGTGCGGATTCCTCCAGCGCATCCAGTGCGGCTTTCGCACTCGTGGTGGTTGGTTGTCCGGGCGTTGCACCGCTCGCGTCGCCGATGACGCGATATTCAAAATCGCCGTCCAGCTTTCCACTGGCGAGCGCGCCGCGAACGACCTCCGGCCCGATGCCCGCGCCGTCGCCCAGCGTGATGCCGATGACGCGCCGTGGCATCAGTAGATTTTGATGAACGCCTTTTTCCGAAGGCGATCAATCCAGCCCTGCTGCAATTTCTGGCGCTCGACTTGCAGGAGGCGGCGTTCGATTTCGTCGCGCACATCCTTCAGCGGTTTGGAAATGCCCGCCTTTTTCTCCTCTACGATCATCAGGTAAAAACTCTGGTTGAGTGTCACGATTTCACTCGTCTTGCCCACCGGCAGCGAGAAGGCGATGCGCTCCATGTCCGGCGAAAGATCGCCGCGCTTCACCCAGCCCCAGTCGCCGTTTTTGTCCTGTGTGGAGTCGTCGGAGTAGATGCGGGCCATGTCGCCAAAGTCCGCGCCGCCGACAATCTTTCCACGGATCTCTTTCATCATTTTCAACTTCTTCTCGGGCTCGGCACCGCCCGCGATTTTGATCATGCGCAGCTTCACCTCGTCATTGGTCGTCCACTCCTGCTTGTGCTCGCGGTAGTAGCTCTCCACGCGTCCCGCCGGGATGATGGGGTCGCTCTTCACTTCGCGTGAGCGCATCGCCTGCACGATGATTTTCTCCTCCTCCATCTTGCGCAGGCGATCCAGCGTGTAGCCCTGCGCGACAATCGTCTTCTGGAACGCTGAACGGTCGCCTCCAAAATCCGTGCGCACAATGGTGTTGATGCGATCCTCAACGACGTGCGAGGGGATGCTCGCCTTCATCGTGCGAAATTCCTGAATGATGAGCTGCCGGTCAATCAGGTCGTTCACTGCGCGTGTGCGAACTTCCTTGATTTTCTCCGCGAGCGCCGCGCCGGTGAAATTGGCTTTGGCAGCATTTTCGATGGGTGTCGTCAGTTCGCGCACTTGGGAGAAAGTGACCACGTCGTTGTTCACCACAGCAGCCACGCCGTCGAGCACCTGGGCGTCGGCGGCTTGCACGCGTGCGAGCGAGATGGAAATGAGGGCGAGAGCGATCAGGAACAAGTGCTTCACAACTTTTTGGAAATTTCGCGCGAGGCTAGGAGCCGACCCCGCCAAGTCAAGCATCCTGCCTTCTTCCTTTCACAATGACTTCGCGCTTGGCTCGCCGCGCTTCCCGAGTCATCGCTCTCTTTCTCTCGAAAAATCCACCATGCAAACGCGCCGCACTTTCCTCGCCACACTCACCGCTGCACTCGCTGCTCCCGCCTTCGCGGAGACGAAGAAACTCGGCATCCGGCTCGGCTTCGACAATTTCGCCGTGCGCGCAATGGGCTGGAAGGCCGCGCAGTTGCTCGACTACGCCGCGCAACTTAAGTGCGACACGCTTTTCATCAGCGACATGGAAAGTTACGAGTCGCTCGAAGACACCGCGCTCCGCGAGGTGCGCAAAAAAGCGGATGACCTCGGCATCGGGCTCTACACCGGCGGCTGGAGCATCTGCCCCACGAGCGTGCGCTTTCGCAAAACATGGGGCACGGCGGAGGAACACCTGCGGCTCGGTATCCGCGTGGCAAAGACGCTCGGCTCGCCTGTCTATCGCGTCGTGCTCGGTGCGATGGAGGATCGCCAGACGGAGGGCGGCATCCGCGCACGCATCGCCGACACGGTGAAGGTGCTCAAAGCCTGCCGCGGCGCAGCGCTCGATGCGGGTGTCAAAATCGCCGTCGAGAACCACGCGGGCGACATGCACTCGTGGGAACTGCGCGGTTTGGTCGAGGAAGCCGGCAAGGATTTCGTCGGCGTGAACATAGACAGCGGCAACGCTGCGTGGACGCTCGAAGACCCGCAGGACGTGCTCGAAATTCTCGGTCCCTACACCATCTGCTCCAGCCTCCGCGATAACATGATTTGGGAGACGCCCGACGGCGCGAGCATCGCGTGGACCGCGGCGGGCGAGGGTTTGATGGACTGGAAAAAATACAGCGCCCGCTGGCTGGAGCTTTGCCCGAAGGTTCCCATCATGATCGAAACCATCGGCGGCTTTTCCAAAAACTTCCCCTACAAAAAAGAAGGATTCTGGAAGGACTACGACAAGCGCCCCGAAGCCCTCGCACACTTCGAAGCGTTGGCAAAACGCGGACACGCCATCCCCGGTTTCAAAGCCGAAGGCCCCGACAAAAAGAAAGCCGAGCAGGACTTTCAAAAAGGCGAACTCGAACGCTCGCTCAAATACCTCCGCGATATCATCGGCCTCGGCGTGCGTGTGTAGAAGCGAACGCCACGATAAAGCGAATGCCCCGAGTCGTGTCGCCGCACATTGACATCCTGCAAACGAAACGCTGACTACGAGCATGAGTTGGGAAGAAAAATATCAAAAAGGCGAAGTCTTCTGGGATCGTGGCGGACCATCGCTCCCGATGCGACAATACCTTGAACGTCATCCGGTGAGCGGGCGGGCACTGGTGCCGGGATGCGGACGCGGTCACGAAGTAGCGCTCGCGGTCGAGCATGGTCTGGATGCCACTGGCCTCGACATTGCGCCTACTGGGATAGCCGAAGCACGCGTTCAGTATCCGAAACTGGCGGAGCGTTTCGTAGTCGGCGACTTGTTCGATCCTCCGGCTGAAATGCGCGGTGCTTTCGACATCGTGCTGGAGCACACCTGCATGAGCGGCCTGCCGCCGGAATTGCGCGCCGACTACCGTCGCGGCATTGACCTGACGCTTCGTCCAGGCGGCCTGCTCATCGGCGTGTGGTTTATAAACCCCGCGCTCGATCCTGGCCACGCTGGCCCGCCGTATCCCTTCAGCGTCACCGACCTCACTGCGCTCTTTGCGG
>CAMBOD010000252.1 GCA_945868985.1 Prosthecobacter debontii
GTCAGGAACCACAACTCGATCCATCCGAGATTTTAAAAATGGCGACGCTAAACGGCGCAATGGCGCTCGGAATCGAGGCGGGAAAAATTGCGCCGGGCGCGCTGGCCGACTTGATCGCGCTACCGCACGCTGATAATGCGCGCGAAGTCCATGCTGCAGTGATCGAAAACCGAGAGCCTGTCGCGTGGATGATGCTCGATGGAAAAATCCTTTCCCAATAACATGCTCCGCATCCTCATCACCCTGCTCCTGCTCGGCGGGATGAGCTTTGGCGCAACGAAGAAATCCTCAAAATCTTCCAAGTCGTCGAAGACTTCTGCCTCTAAAACCGCACATAAAAAGTCGCCTCCAAAGACCACGACAAAAAAGCCTGTCGTTAAAAAAGCTGAAACTCCACTGCCGCCACTTGCCCCGCTCGCACCGGGCGAACTGCCACTCGCGGCCCGCTCCGCGCTTTGTCTCGATTTGAAAACAGGGAAGGTGCTTTACGAAAAAGAGGCGGACGAAATGGAGTATCCGGCGAGCGCCACGAAAATCCTCACAGCGCTTCTAGTGATCGAAGCTGGTGATCTCGACAGGCTCGTGGAGGTCCAGATCGAAGATACGAAAGTGGAGCCCAGCGCGCTGGAATTTAAACCCGGCGAGAGCTACGCACGGCGTGATTTGCTTTATGCACTGCTGCTCAAAAGCGCGAACGACGTGGCTCTCGCGCTGGCTCGTGACAACGCTGGCAGCGTCGAAGCTTTCGCTGAAAAAATGAACAAGCGTGCCGAGGGACTCGGTGCCAGTTCCTCGCACTTCGTAAATCCCCACGGACTGCATGACCCTCACCATTTCACTACAGCGCGCGACCTTGCAGCCATCGCGCGTGCAGCGATGCAGGACGAAACCTTCCGTGAAATCGTGATCACTTTGGAAAAGCGGATGATGCGCGGCGAAGAGGAGGTTCTGCTGCGCAATCACAATAAACTGCTCGGTAAACTGCCCGGCTGCACAGGAATCAAGACGGGCTTCACCCGGCACGCGCAGCAAGTTCTCGTCAGTGGCGCGATGTGCGAGGGGTGTGAGGTGATCTCAGTCGTTCTTCACACAAACAAGCCGGGTATTTGGGAAGACTCAAAGATGCTGCTCACAGACGGACTGGAAAAACTCAAGACACCCGGGGACACGAATGCTGTTCCAGCCGAAACGAAGAGCGCTAGTGGGGCTAACTCGAAGTAGAACAGGTGTATCACTTTAGGTTGGTGGATGTCGTTCAAGGTTTGTTGCGGCGCTTTCTAAAATGAGAATTTCTCTCCCGCATTTTTGCCTTTCCATTTCTCAGCTCTGAAACAGTCTCATTTCCGCGACACCCCATCGCAAACAGCCCAAACAACCATTTCAGCCATGGCAAAAATTGTCATCATTGACGACGAACCGAACATCGTCGAACTCGTCGTCACCGCCTGCAAAGAACTCGGTCACGAAACGTTTCCTTTCGTCAACAGCGCGAAAGCTCTGGAGCAACTGGAGAACATCGCACCGCAACTCGTCATCTCGGACATCAAGATGGGTAAAGTGGACGGATTTGAAATTCTGCGGCGGATCAAAAATTCTGTGGAAAATTGTGAGGTCATCTTGATGACAGGTTTCGGCAACGAAGAGATCGCGGAGAAAGCCATTGGAGAAGGTGCGCGTTACTACATCCGCAAACCTTTCAAAATTGCCGAAATGCAGACGCGTGTGAAACACACGATAGAATTCACCGACACGGCCAAGGAGAGGGACACGCTCAAAAAAGTGGTGAAGCGTGCGACGAATCCCGAAAATATCATCGGCACTTCGCAAAAAATGGACGGGGTCTATCACCTCATCCGCAAAGTTGCCGACACGGACTCGACGATTTTGATTCAGGGCGAAAGCGGCACCGGCAAAGAGCTGGTCGCACGCGCACTTCATTTCAACAGCAGCCGACAGCACCAGCCGTTCGTCGCGATCAACTGCTCCGCTCTGCCGGAAAATTTGCTCGAATCCGAATTATTCGGACACAAAAAAGGCGCGTTCACCGGATCGGTGGCGGACAAGGCAGGGCTCTTTGAAGAAGCGGAACGGGGCACCATTTTTCTCGATGAAGTGAACTCGATGGCGCTCTCGTTGCAGACCAAGCTGCTGCGTGTATTGCAAGAGCGCCAACTGCGCCGCGTGGGCGACAACAAGACAGTGCCCATCAACGTGCGCGTGCTCGCAGCAACCAACAGCTCGCTGCTGGAATTGGTGAAGGAGGGGAAATTCCGCGAGGATCTTTACTACCGGCTCGCGGTAATCCCGATCGAGATGCCTGCACTGCGCGAGCGCACGGAGGACATCCCATTGCTGGTGCAGCACTTTTTGAAAAAGACCACGGCTGGCGGCGGGCCTGGAGTAAAGATCGAGCCGAAAGCCGTCGAGGCACTCCAGACTTATTCATGGCCGGGAAATGTGCGCGAATTGGAAAATGCCATAGAGCGTGCCTGTGCGTTATGCGACGATGCGATCATCCGCATCAGCGACCTGCCGCCGCAAGTTTTGAAAATGTCCGGCGCTGGAATCGGCGAGAGCGGAGGGGCCATGCCGGTGGGTAAAAAGCTCGATGATTTCATTCACGAACAAGAGCGGCGCTTCATTGATGAAACGATCAAAGCGAACGCTGGGAACCGCGAGAAGGCGGCGAAAATGCTGGGCGTGAGCATGGCGACGCTTTACCGCAAAATTGATGTGAAGACGCCGAAGACAGCCAAGGCTAAATAGCCTGAGCAAGTTACGCTGAAATCCCCATGCGTCTCGATCAGCCGCTCATTTTCCGCCCGCTCTACATGGAGCGGATTTGGGGTGGTCGCCGTCTGGCAGAGAAATTTGGGCGTCCGCTCCCAGCAGGCGCGCCCATCGGAGAAAGCTGGGAACTTGTAGATCGTGAGGACGCTCAGAGCGTAGTGGAAAACGGCCTTCTTGCCGGAAAAACACTGCACGAACTTTGGATGACGCTGCGTGATCCGATTTTTGGGCCTGTTGCGGATTCGCCGCGATTCCCGTTGCTCGCAAAAATCCTCGATGCCCGTGAGACACTCAGCGTGCAGGTGCATCCGCCAGCAAGCATGGCAGCGGAATTGAAGGGCGAACCGAAAACGGAAATGTGGTTCCTGCTCGACTCGGAGCCTGACGCAGAATTGTTCGCGGGATTTCGGCGCGGGACTACGCGTGCGAAATTTGAACTGGCTCTTGAAGAAGGACGCGCGGCGGATTTGTTGCACCGGCTGCCTGTGCACGCGGGCGATGCAATTTTCATCCCGAGCGGACGCTGCCACGCCATCGGTGCCGGCTGCTTTATCGTAGAGATGCAGCAGAACAGTGACACGACTTACCGCGTTTTTGATTGGAATCGAGTCGGCCTCGACGGAAAGCCGCGCCCGCTGCATCTGCGCGAGTCGCTGCTTTCGATTGATTTCACAGATCACGAGCCATCTCTCGCGCAAGGCGAAGGTGAAAGTGTCGTGAAGTGCGAGTATTTTAAAGTCGAACACTGGGCGCTCGAACACGCCCGAACCGACACCAGCGAGGGTTGCGCGATTTTCACCGTGCTGAGTGGTGCGCTCACTTGCGGCGGACTCACTTTCAAAGCTGGTGATTTTTTCCTGCTCCCCGCTACGACGACGAACCGCACGCTCACGCCAACTCTGCCGTCAACAAGCGTGCTGCGAACGACGCTCTAGTCGGCTACGGGGCGAGTTTGCGCAGATATGTGAAATTGTAGAGCCCGGTGGCGTGTCCATCGCCCCACGTCGGCTGGATCGCGTAGCCGCCGATCAAATTCCAACCGCGCAGCTCGAAACTCGAGGGCTGATACTGCACCTCGGGCGCGAGCACATTGCCGAGCGCATCCGGTTCGCCGCAGCACGCTGCACACGGGCAGGAACGGCGGAGCGACTCAAAAGAAATGTAGGTCTCACGCCCATCGCTCCACGCGATGGCGAGTTCGTTGCCAATAGTGGCGATGTTGTTCGGAGTAAGGCGCTCGTTCATTTAGTCATCAAAGCCGGTTGCCTCCGGCTTCCAAGCCTTACCGCTTCGCTCTCCAAAAATAGCCGTCCCCACGCGCACGAGCGTCGCCCCTTCTTCGATGGCCACGCAGAAATCACCGCTCATTCCCATTGAGAGCTGCGGTAAGGGCACGCGAAACTCCGTCTGCAAACGATCCCGCAACTCACGGAGTGCGATGAAAAAACTGCGCGCCATTTCCGCCTTGGGCTGCGGGGGAGGAATGCACATCAGGCCGTCTATATTCAGACGACCCAAAGCCAGCAACTCCTCCATCTGCGCCCGCAACTTGTCGAGCGCAAAACCAACCTTCGTCCCTTCTCCCGCCACGTTCACTTCCACCAACACGTGAGGAAAAGCACCGCACTCGCCAGCGATACGATCAATGTCGCGAGCCAACTCCAAAGAATCCACACCATGCAGCATCTCGAACAATGGCAGGGCTTGGCGGATTTTATTTTTCTGCAGATGCCCGACGAAATGCCAGCGCGCCCGCGCAGGAACGAGCGGTATCTTAGCACGCGCCTCCTGCACGCGGCTTTCGCCAAAAACCAACTGTCCCGCATCCAGCGCCT
>CAMBOD010000253.1 GCA_945868985.1 Prosthecobacter debontii
CGACGGCATGACCGCACAGACGCTGAAGCTCGACGGCACGGAGACATTCGACTTGCTCGACCTCAGCGACGACATCAAGCCGATGAGCGACGTCACACTCGTCATCCACCGCGCGAACGGCACCGAGGAAAAAGTCACGCTGCGCAGCCGCATTGATACGGCCATCGAGGTCGAATACGTCCGCCACGGCGGCATCCTGCCCTACGTGCTGCGGCAGTTACTATCTGCGTAAACCATCCATCCCCACAAAGCAAAACGCGCAGGGTTTCCCCTGCGCGTTTGCTTTGAAATGAGAGTCTGAGATTACTTGATCTCGACCTTCGCGCCGGCTGCTTCGAGCTTCTTCTTGATCTCTTCGGCTTCGGC
This sequence comes from Prosthecobacter debontii, assembly GCA_945868985.1. Classification (GTDB taxonomy): domain Bacteria; phylum Verrucomicrobiota; class Verrucomicrobiia; order Chthoniobacterales; family Chthoniobacteraceae; genus SXWH01. The sequence goes on from CAMBOD010000253.1 coordinate 367, forward strand.
TTTGGTCGCGCCTTCCTTGAGGGTCTTGGGCGCGCCTTCGACGAGGGCCTTGGCTTCGGCGAGGCCGAGGCCGGGCACTGCGGCGCGGACTTCCTTGATGACGTTGATCTTGTTCGCACCGGCCTCTTTGAGGACGATGTCGAAAGCGGTCTTTTCTTCCGCTGGTGCAGCGGCTGCGCCGCCACCACCTGCAGCGACTGCGACTGCGGCCACTGGTGCCGCGGCGCTAACGCCCCACTTGGTTTCGAGTTGCTTCACGAGGTCCGCGACTTCGAGGACGGTGAGGCTGCTGAGTTGATCAACGATTGTGCTGATATCTGCCATGGTATGTGTTTTTTTGTCGGTGTCGTCGCGGCCCGAGGCTTCAGGCCAATTAAGAACGGCTGCCACCGTTCCGACGAGGAACCATATGTGTTGTTGTTTTTTGTGAATTCACGCACCTCTCACGAGGCGACGTGTCCCGCCGATTGGCAGCAGCGGAAAAGGAGCGAGGAAACTAGGGGATGCCCCGCCCGAGTCAAGCGGGGTTTTTGAGAAAATCGCCTGCGCGTTCCTCCTTTATCCCCCGCCCTCTCTACCCCATAGTCGCCGCCGACGCATGGAAAAAGATCCCGCGAATATCACCGAAAGCATCCTAAGCTCCTACTCCACAGGGGGCGGCACGAACCATGTGGACGGCGCAAATCTGCCGAGCAAACGGGCCATTGCGACCATCTGCGAGGAGTTGCTTCAGCTTCTCTTTCCGGGTTTTCACGATTTGGAGCCTGTCCACAGCAGCCATCTGCCGCGTATCACGGCACATCGCGTTTATACGATCGGTCAGAATCTCGCGGAGGAAATCTGCAAGAGCCTGCGTCTCGACGAACCCGATTGCCCGAATGCGCGCGCTACCTCTCTCGCCAATGAGTTTCTTTCGGCCATTCCGCATGTGCGCGAGATGCTCGCCACGGATGTGGATGCCGCTTTTCAAGGCGACCCGGCAGCGGGTGGTAGCGACGAGGTGATTTTGTCGTATCCATTCATCGAAGCGATTGCGATTCAGCGAAGCGCGCACGTGTTGCACGCGCTCGAAGTCCCACTCATCCCTCGCATGATGACCGAGTGGGCACACAGTCGGACCGGCATAGACATCCATCCCGGCGCGCACATCGGCAGCCACTTCTTCATAGACCACGGCACAGGCGTCGTCATCGGCGAAACCAGCATCCTCGGCAAACACGTGAAACTTTACCAAGGCGTCTCGCTCATCGCGAAATCACTCGCTGGCGGGCAGGCGCTGCGCGGGCAAAAGCGACACCCGAGCATCGAGGATCACGTCACGATTTACGCGAACGCGACCATCATGGGCGGCGACACAACCATCGGTGCAGGTTCGACGATTGGAGCGAGCGTATTTCTCACGCACGGCGTTCCTGCGCGCAGTCTCGTCCTCGCCGAGGGGCAGGGCGTTCGCGTTCTGGATAAAGACAAACGCGCCGGCATGGATGGGAACGACTGGGTGATTTAGCGACAGTCTATCAGCGCAAAAACGAACGGTAGTAGAAATCTTTGTCTTCCTCAGTGATAGACGGTCTGATCCAACCCGAACGGAAAACTCGCCGTGCGGAACGTTCATCATCCGTCTCCCATCGTTGTTGCGCAGCGCGCTCTTCCTTTGACGCGCAGCCACCCAATGTGAGCACTAGCGTTGATACAGACATTGCGCACAACAGGCGCTGACAAAACTTCAGATTCATGGGTGTGCAAAGTGACAGCATTTTGCTGCGAGTCATTTCGATTTTTCGCCATCATGTGAACTCAATCGGCAAAACGATTCGCCAAGCTGCAACGAAGATCAGATGCTCACTGCGATGATTTATCTCGACCACAACGCCACCACTCCGCTCTCCCCGGCAGTGCTCGAAGCGATGCGGCCCTACCTTGAGCGCTGGCACGGCAATCCATCGTCCATTCACGCCGCCGGACGCGAAGCGCGCGCTGCGATAGACGATGCGAGAGACCGGCTCGCGAAATTACTCGGCGCGCGTCCTCACGAGATCATTTTCACGGGCGGTGGGACGGAGGCGGACAATCTCGCCGTCATCGGCCTCGCCCGCAAAAACGCAGAACGGGGAAAGCACATCATCACCTGCGCCACCGAACATCACGCGGTGCTGCACGCGTTTGAGCATTTGGAAAAGAGCGAGTGCTTCCGAGTCAGCTTCCTACCCGTGGAAGCGAACGGACAACTCGATCCCGCTCACCTCGCGTCCGCATTTACGCCGGAGACGACGCTCGTCTCCGTGATGACTGCGAACAACGAGACTGGCGTAAAGCAACCCGTGGAAAAACTCTCCGCGATGTGCCGCGAGCGTGGCGTGCTTTTTCATAGCGATGTGATTCAGAGCTTCGGAAAGGAGCCGCTGCAGCCCTTGGGCACGAGTGGTTTCGATGCTGTGTCTCTCGCCGCCCACAAATTTTACGGGCCAAAAGGCGCGGGATTGCTGTGGTTGCGCGGCGGATTGGCCATTGAGCGAATTGCATTTGGAGGCAGCCACGAAGGCGACCGGCGACCCGGCACGGAAAACACCGCTGCAATTGTCGGTCTCGCCGCCGCCGCTGAACTTGCACTGGTTGATCTCGAAAATGAAATCGCACGTCAAAGTGCGTTGCGTGAAAAGCTGTGGGAAGGCGTGCGTGCCATTTTTCCGGCACCCGTCCGCAATGGCTCCATCGAGAACAGCCTGCCCAACACGCTGAACGTCAGCTTCCCCGAAATGGATGGCGAAAGCCTGATCATCTCGCTCGACCTCGCGGGCATCTGCGTATCGAGCGGTAGCGCGTGCATGGTCGGCAGCATCCAGCCTTCACACGTGCTGCTCGCGATGGGGGTGCCTGTCGAAATCGCACAGGCGACCGTGAGATTTTCCCTCGGAAAAACTACAACCGCCGAGGAAATTGACGAGGCGATTTTGCGGATGCGCAGCGTATTCGCGCGCATCTCGGAATGATTTTCACGCTCATGCAGTTCGATTTTCTCAAGCGCCTGTTCATCAAAGCGCCTGTCAAAAAGACGGAGGTTCTCCGCACCGTGAAACGCGAGTATACGAAGGCAGAATACCCCGCTATTCCGAGTTCCGAAAAGCTGCTTGCGGAAGCAAAGACCCTGCTCATCGCGCAGCAGGCAGACCATCTCGCCAGCGTGCTGAAAGTCCGATGGAACTCGCGAATGCGCAGCACCGCAGGGATGGCATACTGGCGTCAGTCGCTGATTACTTTGAATCCACGGCTCGCGGAATTCGGTGAGGAAGAAATCCAGCGCACACTCCGTCACGAACTCGCCCATCTCCTCGCGCACGACCGGGCAAAAGGCCGCCGCATTTCGCCGCACGGAGCCGAGTGGAAGCGCGCCTGCCGCGACCTCGGACTAAAGGACGAAAAGCGCACGCACGAACTTCCCCTGCCCCGCCGCACAGTCGCTCGCAAACTTTTCTATCGCTGCCCATCGTGCGCAGTGGAAATTGCGCGAGTGAAACCGCTCTCACGCGGCGCAGCCTGCGTCCGCTGTTGCAGAAAACACAATCGTGGCCGCTACGACGCGTGCTATCGTTTTGAGAAGGTAGAAAGCAAAATGCTCAAAGCTGGCGTTTAGCTTCAAAAGCTACTTCCGCCTCAAAGCGTCTCGGGCGCTTGCAGAAGTTCGACGATTCGTTGCAAGAGTCGTCCAGCCGCACCACCGTCGAGCACACGGTGATCGAAACTCAGCGTGAGTTCCGCCTCCGTCACAGGAACAAACTGGCCTTTCGCCTTGTCCCAATTCGGGACGACCCGCCCTGCACCGAGACCGAGCAGCAGAGTCTGCTCAGGCAACGGAATGGGCGTTGCCCAGGTCAGGCCAAATGTCCCGAAATTTGTCACCGTCGCGATGCTGCCGCCTTGCGCGCTGGCGGGCAGGCGGCGGGCGCGGGCGAGTTCGACGAGTTCGTCGTAACGCGCGATGAGTTTTGAGAGGGACACTTGATCGGCGTTGCGCAAAACCGGGACTAGCACGCCATCGTCTGCCTCGACTGCAAATCCGACATCAATCGCCTTTGGGTGGACAATTTTACCACCGACCAGACGCCCCGCGATTGCGCGATTTTCACCGAGAGCGATGGCGAGAGCTCGCGATGCGTAAAGCGCAGGCCCGGCTTTCGGTGTTTGCTGTTTGCGATGGGCGAGTAATGCGTCGAGCTGCACAGGACGCCCCACATTCGCAAGCGGGC
>CAMBOD010000254.1 GCA_945868985.1 Prosthecobacter debontii
GGCGACGAGCGGCGTGGCTGCGAAATCGGGGCCGAGGCGTTGCTGCCAGACAACACTTCCGTCGGCGGTGTTGAGGCAGGTGGCGATGCCGCCGCTGTTCACGTAGTAGAGGCCGCTGCCGACGACGACGGGCGTGGATTCGGTGGTCGCGCCCTTCGATTGTTTCCAGACGACGTGCGTGCCGGTCGCGTCGCCAGTCGCGCTGGCGTGCTTGATGCCCCACATCTCGGCCTTCATGAAACCGGTGCTGATGTAAATCTGGCGACCGTCGCTGACTGGCAGCGGCACGTTGGAAAAACCGGGCGTGACGATATGCCACAGTTCCCTCCCGGTATTCGGGTCGAGTGCGTAGAGGCGCTCCGCAGCCATCGTCATGCTCACGGGCTTTCCATCCACATTAAAGACGACAGGCGTGCCGTAGGCTTTGTGCATGTCCTTCGGCTTTTTCTGGAGGTCTGGCTTTGCGCTGCGCTCGCTTTTCCACACGAGCCTGCCGTCCTTCTTTGAAAGTGCGGCCTCGTATTGCACATCCGCGCCGTCGCACGGGATGAGCAGCAATTCGCCAAAGCCGCTCATGCTGCCGCCGGGGCCGTTTTGCTGATCCCACACCAAGTCGCGGTTCTCCCAGATTTTTGCGCCGTCTTTCACCGCCAGACAGGCGGTGCCCATCGTGCCGAAGGTGACATAAAGACGCTCCCCTTCGAGCAGTGGGGTGGGGGATGCGTAGCTGTTGCGTTTGTGTTTGGGCGGCGGCGCGGCGTTTTTGAAAACCTCGACATCCCACAGGATTTTTCCGTCCGCGAGCGCGATGCAGAGCGCGCGGAGCGAGTGCCCTTCGTCGAGCGCCGTCGTGCAGTAGATGCGATCCGCGCCGATGACCGGCGACGACCAGCCCTCGCCGGGCAGCGCCGTTTTCCATTTCAAATTGCGCGCCGGTTTGTTGTCCGTGGCTTCCTGCCATTCGAGCGGCAGTCCATTCGCCGCAGTCGTGTTGTTGCCGTTCGGGCCGAGGAAACGCGGCCAGCCGTCGGCGGCTTGCGCGGTGAGTGCGAGTGCGAGCAGGGCGGTTAAAAATCGTAGCATGGTGTGTTCTTTCACTATCTGCGGTGCTCGTGACATCGAAGCTAAAAAACTTTCAGAGATACCGGTTGCGCCAATTTTGGCCGGATGCTATTTCTTGCCTCCTATGAACATCACCAAGCTCATCCTCGCGGGCGTTTTCGCGCTCGTTGCGACAACCAACACCTATGCGGAATCCTGCTGCGACAAGGCGAAAGCCGCCGGCAAGGCCTGCGAACATCCCTGCTGCGTGAAAGCAGTTGCGGACGGCAAAGTCTGCGAGAAGTGCAACCCAAAGAAGTAAGCTAGAAAGCTAGCAATCATCAAAAGGCCGGCCTCGAAAGGGGTCGGCCTTTTGATTTCCGGGGAAAGTTCCCGGCGCTTCAGTACAAAAAAAGGCCGCCCCTCGCGGAGCGGCCTTTCTTGTAAAATGAAACTGTGGACTACTTCTTGCCAGCTTTCGGCTTGGCGGAGTGCTTGCACTTGACCCACTTGCCGGACTTCGCAGAGGCGAGCACGGCGTCGCAGACATACTGCGTCTCCAGCGCTTCGCGGAAAGTTGGCGAGCAGGGTTTGCCGGCACCCACGGCGCGGATGAAGTCGGCGACTTGATGCGTGAAGGATTCCGCGTAGCCGATTTGCAGGCCGGGCACCCACCAGTTTTTCATGTAAGGCTGGTCGCCGTCGGTCACGTGGATGCTGCGCCATCCGCGCACGATTCCCTCGTCGCTGTAATCAAAGTATTGCAGGCGGTGCAGGTCGTGGAGATCCCAGCGGATGCTCGCGTTCTCGCCGTTGATTTCGAGGGTGTAGAGCGCCTTGTGGCCGCGTGCATAGCGCGTGCTCTCGAAGAGCGCGAGCGAGCCGTTGGCGAAATGCCCCATGAACGTGCAGGCGTCGTCAATCTTCACCTTCTCGACCTTGCCCGAGAGCGTGTGCTTGCGCTCCTTGATGAAAGTCTCCGTCATCGCCGTCACGTCCGTCAGCGGGCCGTTCAGCCAGATTGCCGTGTCAATGCAGTGCGCGAGCAAATCGCCCGTCACGCCGCTGCCTGCGGCCTTCGCGTCGAGACGCCACAGGCCCGCGCCGCCCTGCGGGAGGTCGGCGGAAATCGTCCAGTCCTGGAGGAAGTTCGCGCGGTAGTGGAAAATTTTGCCGAGCTTGCCGGAATCAATGATCTGCTTCGCCAGCGTCACAGCAGGCACGCGGCGGTAATTATACCAAACCGTGTTCGGCACCTTCGCCGCTTCGATCACCTTCACCATCTCTTCGCCTTCGGGGCCGTCGAGCGACAGCGGCTTTTCGCAAAGCACCATCTTGCCCGCGCGCGCCGCCGCCATCGCGATTTCAGCGTGGCTGTTGTTTGGCGTGCAGATATCAATCGCATCAATGTCCTTGCGGGCGATGAGCTTTTTCCAATCCGTCTCCGTGCTCTCAAATCCCCAGTTGTCCGCGTAAGCCTTCAGCTTCGCCTCGTCGCGACCGCAAGCGGCCTTGAGCACGGGTTTGAGCGGGAGATCAAAAAAGTTCGCCGCGTTGTGGTATGCGTTCGCGTGGGTGCGGCCCATGAAGCCGTAGCCGACGACGCCGATGTTCAGGTTTTTCTTTGCCATAATAGTAGGTAGTTGTTTTCGGAAAGGGCGCGGATTCCAGCAAAGCGCAGCCCTCTACGCAACTGCGGAGCGGAAAAAATTCACCGGTGCCAATACCGCCAAACCAACCAAGCGCCGCCGTTTATTTCTGAGGCATCACTCCGCTCTCGTGGAGCACGCTCAGATCGGGGTCGTTCTTCGCAAAATCGCGGAGCTTCTTGTCCATTGTGAAGCTCACATCGAGATGGGCGCGCGCCTGTTCGAGATTGCCGAGCGCGCACTCGTAGCACGCGAGATTGTAGTGAAAGGTGGGCTCTTCGTGGAGGGCTTTGGGGCCGTTGAGCAAAAGCTCGCGCGCCGCCTGCGTGTTGCCGAGTTCGTGCAGACAATATGCCGAATGGATGAAGCCCGACGTTTTTTCCGGCAGCAGACGGCAGAGCTTCTGGCCAAATTGCAGCGCGTCCTTGTATCGCTTTGCCTGCATGAAAACCGAAAGCCGCGTTTCCACGACCGATGGATCGGCCTGCAATTCCTCCGGCAATTCAGCAAGCTCCGCGAGCGCCAGCTCGGGGAGTCCGAGTTCGCTGTAGCCTTGTGCGGCGAGAAGGAGGCGCTGGTGCGTGATGTCCATGTTCTGTCCGTCGGACGTGTTCTGCTTTTTGAAACAACCTGAGTGGCGCATTGGCAAGTCTCGTTTTGAAAGTGCGTGGTCTTATTGCCCGGCGAGCAGTTCCTCGAGCTCCGTCACGCGGCGCGCAAAAAGTTCCAGCGTCGCAGCGACTGGCGCGGGGCTGGACATATCCACTCCCGCATCGCGCAGCGTCGGGATGGGAAATTTCGAGCCGCCACTGCGGAGGAAGCCGAGATAGCGCGTGGCATCGCCCGTTTCCAAAACCTGCTGGCTCAGCGCGACGGCGGCGCTCAGACCCGTCGCGTATTTATAGACGTAAAATGCGGAATAGAAATGCGGGATGCGCAGCGGTTCGAGATCGAGTTCCGAATCGAGCGTAAAGTCCGGGCCGAAGTAATCCGTCAGCAATCCGCGATACGCCGTGCGGATCGTATCGAGCGTCACCGGCTCCCCAGCTTCCTCCATCGCGTGCGTGATCTTTTCAAACTCCGCAAACATCGTCTGCCGATAAACCGTCCCGCGAATATCATCGAGCTGACGGTTGATGAGATAGGCGCGCAACTTCGGGTCGCTCGTCTTTTCCAGCAGATGATGCGTCAGCAGCTCCTCGTTGAAAGTGCTCGCCACCTCCGCGAGGAAGATCGGGTAGTCCGCATCCTGCCAGCGCTGCGTGCCGTTTGCGTGCCACGTGTGCATCGAGTGCCCGGCCTCGTGCGCCAGCGTGAACACATCCGCAAACACATCCTCCTCGTAATTCATCAGAATGTAAGGCGGCGCACCGTAGCTCCCGCTGCTGAAAGCACCACTGCGCTTCCCCTTGTTTTCGTAACGATCACACCAGCGCTTCGTCGTCAGCCCGTCGTGCAACACCCGGCAATACTCCTCGCCCAGCGGCGCCAGCGACTCGATACACAACTCAATCGCCTCATCGAACGAAGTCCGCTTATCCACACTCGCCACGATGGGCACGTAAGTGTCGTATTGATGAATCTCCGAAAGCCCCAGCACCCGCTTGCGCAGCGCGTAGTAGCGGAAAAGCGGCGCGAGATTCGCCCGCACCGTCGAGATCAGATTGTCATACACACTCACCGGCACATCGTCCGAAAACAGCGCCTGCTCCCGCGCACTCGCATAATTGCGGGCGCGAGCCTCGAAGACATCCGCCTTGATCGAATTGGAAAGCGTCGAAGCCAGCGTGAACTTATGCGCATCGAACTCCGCGTAGAATTGATGAAACGCCCGCTTGCGCAGCTCCGCATCCCGCTTTTGTAAAAACGACGAATAACTGCTCTGCGTCAGCTCCCGCGAGCGGCCCGACTCA
>CAMBOD010000255.1 GCA_945868985.1 Prosthecobacter debontii
GCCGACGAGTTCGGAAATGAAAAGGTAATTTGCCGTGAGCGTCATGCCCTCCATCACGCCGTCACCTTCGGGCACGAGCACCTCCGCATCTGCAATCGTCTTCGATGTGTCGAGCGTCATGCGGAGAATTTTCCCGCGTGGCGCATCTTTCACTGAACGCAAATAGAGAGTCGCGCCGTCACATCCGATTGCCACGCGTTTCACACCGTCCTCGAAACGCGTAATCTGCCGCCACTTCGCACCGTCGCCGTCCTTCGTATCGAGCACGTAGTGCGCATATTCGCCGCCGTCGCCATTTGCCACGGTCGCGGTCAGCCAGCGCCCGTCGCGGGAGGAGTCGAGATCAATCTCAGCGATGCGGGGGAAATCACGACCGGCGGAGTATTTGTCATCACTCTCGGGCGTGCCGAGTTTGTGAAAATAAATCTGTTGAAAGAAATTCAGATCAGCATCGGGTCTTTCGCCTTTGTGCGGATAGCGGGTGTAGAAAACCGCCTTCCCATCGGGCGTCCACGCCACGCTGCCGCCGCCGGTGGGATATTGCACACGCGCGATCCTGTCGGGCAGATGCTCTCCGTTTTCCGTCCGGTAAAAGTGCAGCGTGCCTTCCTCGCTGCCGTGTTCGGAAAGACAAACCGCGATCAATTTTCCATCGGGCGACGGCACGAACCAATCCATCGCCACCTGTCCCTTCGGCTCGATCTCATTCGGATCGAGCACGACCTTCTCCGACGCGAGATCGTCCGCCGATGCGAGCGTAACGAGCAACCGCTGCTGCTTCGGCGGCTGAAACTTCAGCGCAAAAAGTCGGCCCGGACGCGAAACGAGACCGCTGTGCGACGGCGTGTCCTTTGCATAAAGTGCCGTAAGCTTCGCCTCTATCTCCACCCGCTCCGCCCGCGCTTCGAGCCATGCCCGTGAGTGTTTGTTCTGAGCATCCGTCCAAGCTTTCACCGCTGGCGAACCCGCTTCCTCCAGCCAGCGATATTCGTCCACGACTTTTACGCCGTGATACTCGTCAGTGACGGGTTTCGTTACAGTTTGCGGAGCAGCGGAAGCGATGGACATGGCGATGGTAAAATAGGTGAGAAGCGACAACTTCATGGAAGGCAGATATGACAAAGGCTCACGATCCGAGCAGGAGCAAATTCAGGATTCACCATTGGTATTCGAGTGTAAGCGTGGAGCGGCCTTTGGGCAGCGTGAGCGGGATGAGCACGTCACCGTTTTCACCTTCGCGGATGATCCCCTTGTGGTCGCTGGTGATGCGGAGTTGGAGTTTATCCGCTGTGAACGTGCGCTCGGATTGCGCGCTGATATTTTTGCCAGCGGCAGCACGGAAATAGAACGGTGTTTGCCCGGCGGGCGTATCGAAACGGAGTGTGCGTTTGAAGTAAGCTTTGCCGTCCTTGTCACGCACGTCCTCGAAGAAATCTTCCACAGCGATGTCGCCGTAGTGATAGCGAAAAGTTGGGCGGCGCGCGGCGTCGAGATGGTAGCCGCGGAACTGGTATCCGTGGTCCTGCGGGAATGCGTGATTGGTTTTGCTTTTGTAGGGCCAGTTGTCGTCGAGCGTAGGCAGACGGTGGAATGGAATGCCGGGCGGAAACGAAATCGTGTCGGTGCCTCGCGGGTGAAATGAACCCATGTCCACGTTGGCAAAATCGCCTTTCCAAATTTGACGTAGCGTCATTTCACCGGAATCGAATGCGAGATTGATACGTTCTGGATAGCCGACGCCAATTCCCCGGTAGCCTGCGGGACTGCGACCACGGCAAAGCTCCGTCGTGTCGCTCACGCGCAGTTCGTTCGACTGCCGTGAAAGCCCGGCTGGTTTCTTAGCGCGGATGCCGTCTTCGAGATAAGTCCACAGCGCCTCGATCTGCTGCGCTGTGTCGCCACCGAGAATAGCCGGGCGCGTGGATTTTCCATCGGGCCAGAAGCTCGGCATGATGACCGTGGGGTGAAAGCGCGACGGCTGGCGCATGTAGAGCGCGAACCAGTTTTTTTGGAGCCGCTCGGTCACGCGCCCGATGTCCAGCGCGCTCATCTCGCCGGATTTCTGTCCGTTGAATTCGTGACACGCGATGCAGCTCAATCCATTAGTGCCGATCATTTCGTAGCCCGCGGCTTTCGATTCCTGAATGTTTGCGACTTTCGGCAGCACGACGGTTTCGAGTTGATCCACTTTTCCAAATAATTCCACGAGTTGCCCGACGTTGGCCTCGCCAAATTGCGGCATCGCAGCGTCCACATAATCGCGCTGGCGTTTGCCATGCAGCAAAACCTCCGCGATCCACTCGGGCTTCAGCTTTGCGCCGACGTGCGAGAGCGGCGGCGGAATACGGCCCTGATCGCCAAGGCCGGGCTGCGTGCCGGTGAAGAGTGCATTTCGCTCCGGGGCGATTCCGCCAAGACCGGTGCGTTCGTGGCAGGCGATGCAGTTGAACGTGACGAGCGTCTTGGCGATTTGCTGTTTGTCGTCGAGTTGCGGCTTTTCCGCGATGGGCAGCGCCTTCGTGATCCATCCGCGCTGTTCCGAACTCAGGTCGAAGCGCGGCCACGCACCGGTGCCTTCGCCGAGACATCCGCGACTCGCGTCGAGCTTCGGAAAAGCGGTGGCGGTTGTGGCGGGGATTTTCAGATCATCGTGGCAGTTCGCACAGCCGAGTTTCGCGAATTGCTCGCGTCCGCGCGCAGCGAGTTCGGTGTCCACTTTCCAAGACTCGAAGGGCGCGATGGGTTTATCGGAAACCGAAAGCATCGCCGAGGGAATCGGCCCGCGCGCAAACTGCGGCCCTACCATTTCGCACGAGAACTTCGGATTTTGGCCGGTGTGAAAATACGTGAGCTGTAGTTTATGCCAGCCCGCCGCGAGTTCGGCGGCACCTTCCAATTCCTTCACACCACGCCGGTCGCTCGGTTCTTGTTGGATGATTGATTTCCCATCCACCAGCAGCGAGCCGCCGTTCATTTTCAGGAAAAACGTGTGGCTCCCGGCGTTTGCAATGTTCACCCAGCCATCGTAGCGAATCGCCGAGTGATGCTGGGGCTTGCCCAGACTCTCCAAGTCAAAATCTTTCACATGGCCGGCACGCTCAGTCGTCACCTTGTCGCTCTCCAGTCCCTCCCACACTTGGCCGCGATACAGCGTGTATTTCAGCGAGCCCGGCACGAGTGTGTTTTGCAAAAGATAGTGCGCGATACGCTCAACATCCTGTCCGCCCAAACGCAGATCCGGCATCCGTCCCGAAGGCCGGCTCGTGTGCGGCTGGCGCAGAAAATCTACGAGGCTCTTGAAACTGTATTTTTTCTCCAGCGCCCCCAGCGGCACGGAAGTTTTCGCGAGTGTCTCCACGCCTTTCTCGTCACGTGGCGAGTGACAAGCTGCGCATCCCCGCGAGTGAAACAACCGCTTTCCGTGTTCCGCTGCCACGTCATCCGGTGGCTGCAAAGCGAAGTCGTTCTTTTTCAGCGAAAGCAAAAAGTGTGTGAGCGCAGTCGCTGTTTCTTTCCTTTCCGCGTCGCCCAATCGTCCCAACAAATCCGGCATCGTCGTGCCGGGCTTGATGCCGTGGGGATTACCGATGAACGACTCCATGTAAGCGGGATTCACACGAGAGCCGACATCGGCGAGTCGCGGCGCTTTCTTAGAGCGCACGGTGAGCGACGCATCGCCCGCATGGCAGGCCGTGCAATTCAACTCCTCAATCAACACCAATCCCTTCAACTCCGGATCGAGCTTGCCCGATGTGACGCCTGCAACCATCGGCTCAGCAACTACCAGCGAAACGACGCCGAACAGCAACATGACTGCGAGAGTGTGCGGCGTGGTGTTTTTCGTCATGGTTTCTTCAGACTGCTTTGGTGCGTGTTGCACTCTTCACAGTCAAAGTTGAAGAGAAAGAGCGAAATCATCCACGTATTGGAATAGAGAAAAATGTTCGGATTCCGGCCTCTGCAGCGACAACTTGTTCGACAACTTCGCGATTTAAATCCTCAAATGAATGAACTCCCGCTCCATATACACAACTCAATGAACATCTCCTATCCGCAAAAAACGCCAATGAATAATCACACACACCGTTCCCGCCCGATGTTTCGTTTCAAGACTTCGATACTGGCGTTTGCAGTTGGATGTTTTGTCACGCTGGATTTTGCTTTCGCCGCAAAAGACCCGACGGATGTGACGGCGGCGGTCGCCGCTGCAGTGCAGGACGGGAAGCTTTCCATCACGGCAAGCAATGACAAATTCGGCGACACGGCGCTGGGGGTTCCGAAGAAATTACGTGTCGAATACACCATCGGAGCGGAGAAACTTTCACGCGATGCGGCGGAGGGCGGGAAGATCGAAATCGCCGCGCCTGCGGGGCAGAAGCTGGTCATTTTAAAAGCGGTCTATGGGCCTGCGGATGGCTCGAAGCCAGCAGCGCCTGCGAGTGCGCTTACGGAAAATCCCGGCGACGTTCTGGACACGCTTCCGGGTTTCAAAATCGAACACGTGCTGCGGGCAAATGCGAGCGGAGTGAAAAATGGGTCGTGGATTTGCATGGCGAAGGATCCGAAGGGGCGTCTGCTGCTCGGTGCTCAAAGCGGACAAC
>CAMBOD010000256.1 GCA_945868985.1 Prosthecobacter debontii
GAGGTCGCCGACGATGTAGAGGGTTTCAAATTCCCGCTCGCGCAGGAAATCGAGCAGCGCTTCAGCCTGTGCGCCTCGTGTGCCGAGGTGAACGTCAGAAATCCAGCCAGTGCGAAAATGTTTTTGGTGCATGTGTGCAAGTGGGGATGAAGAGCATCGAGAATCAACTGTGAAGTAATTGTGAATAACTTATTTTACCCTGCTGAAACTTCGTTGATTCAAAATTGTCACAAATGCTGCATTGGTGAGCCTTTCGCACTTAAAAAAGCGCAGGGTCAAAAACTCACCAAACCGAGCAATCAATCACCCCTGAATCGCTGGCAACCGCGCGAGCAAAGCGTTCATTTCCTCCACCGAATAGTGTTGCTGGGCGGGAACGCGAATCATGGTGAGGCCGATTTTCTCACAAACACGCTGGATGAATTCGCGGCTTCTCGGGTCGTCACCTTCGCCGAGGATGATCGCGAGCTGTGGCCGATGCGCGAGGTCGCAAATGAGGAAGTCTATGCTTCTGGAACCCGCACGCGCGTGTGCGAGACCGCGGTCTCCAGCGCCGTAGGTGACAGTGAGGAGATCAGCGAAACGGATTTTGGCAAGAAGGGTGCAGCTCTGCGGAATGAGCGGGCGGAGTGCATTGAAAAAGGCGGATTCAGCGCCCGTAAAAATGGTCTCACACAGACGATACGGATCACTTTCCTCCATGCCGGAAGGGTGCTTGCGAATGGGGTCTTCTCCTCGCGCCCCGCGCAGCCGAGCAATCCACCAGCCGAGGCCAGCACCAACAACAAGAGCGAGGATGATGTAGAGGGCAATCACGGGCGGGATGTCGCGCTGTATAGCGATGTCCTAGGCGGCTGGGAAGTCTTTCGCCATCAAAGCGTCACTTTCTTAAATCACACATTCGCCGTGCCGAGGACTAGCTGGCCGAGACGGGCTTTCAGCACATCCACGCCTTCGCCGCTGTCGGCGGAAATCGGGAAGATTTCGAGTTTTTTGTAGCGCGTCTTGAAGTGCTTGAGATGGGTCTTTGCGCCTTCCATGTCCATTTTGTTGGCAACCACGATCCAGTTGCGCTCGCTGAGCGTTGGGTCGTAAAGATCGAGCTCCTTGCGTAGTTTTTGCAAATCCTCGATGGGCTCGCGACCTTCGCTGCCGGCCATATCGAGGACGAAAACGAGCAGTTTGCATCGCACAATGTGGCGCAAAAAATCGTGACCGAGACCGACGTTTTCGTGCGCGCCCTCGATGAGTCCGGGAATGTCGGCGACCGTAATGCGATCATATTCGCCGACCTGCACGACGCCGATGTGCGGCGTGAGCGTAGTGAAAGGATACGGCGCGACCTTCGGGTGCGCGTTGGAAATGCGACCGAGCAGCGTGCTCTTACCCGCATTCGGGTAGCCAACGAGACCGGCATCCGCGATTTTGCGCAGCTCAATGTAAAACTCCCCCTCCTCGCCCTCCTCGCCATCGGTGAACTGCGTAGGCACGCGATTGCGACTGCTCTTAAAATGGATGTTCCCCTTCCCTCCCTTTCCTCCCTTGCAAAGGACATAATCCAGCCCCGGCTGTGTGAGGTCCGCAACAAGTTCGAGCTGCGTCAGATCCACCTTTTGTTTGGGTGCCGGCTTGCCATCGAGCGCCTCTGCCTCCTCGTCGCTGAGCGTGGAGAGATCCATGAAAGTATTCTCACCGCGCGGAGCTTCCGCCGCTTCGTGAACTTCGTAAGGCATCCGGTAAATCAGCGTTCCGACGGGAACGAGGTAAATTTGATCCTCGGCAGCCCTGCCGTAGCAACTTTTCCCCATTCCATGCTCACCATTCTTCGCACGCAGGTTCGACTGGTAGTAAAAATCCACGAGATTATCCACATTCGGGTCCGGTCGAAGAATGATATCGCCCCCGCGTCCACCATCGCCGCCACTAGGGCCGCCCTCGGGAACAAATTTCTCGCGGCGAAACGCGACGCAGCCGCGCCCGCCTTTGCCAGCACGTGCATGGACTTTGATGTGATCAACAAACATGGGTGGACGCTATGCACCCGGCCCTCATATGACAACCCCCCACGCTCGGTAACTTTTCACAACTAGGCCCCATCAGCCCGTCATTCGCCATTCGACATTCCATTTTCGGCGACTATTTTTGCACTCCTTTTCGCGCTATGATCATCCCAAACGTCAACAAACTCTCGGACGAACAACTCAAGGAAGTCACGGACATCGTCGGCGGATTTGGCTGCCGGGTGCAGGTGATTACGGGGCAGGAGCGGTGCATTTACGCCATCATCGGCGATGAGCGGAATGATGACATGGTGACGAAGCTCGAAGGGCTTACCTACATTAACCGCGTGGATCGCATCCAAAGCCCGCACAAGCTGATGGACGTGCGGTCGAGCCTTGCTTCGCACAAGGTGAAAATCGGGGGCGTGACGCTGGGGACGGAGCCGTTTTTCTGCGCGGGGCCGTGCACGATTGATCCGAAGAATCCACAGCTCACCATCGAAACAGCGCACGCGGTGAAGGAGGCTGGAGCGCACGCTTTACGAGGCGGGGTGTGGAAGCCGCGCACGAATCCTTACAGCTACCAGGGCGATGCGAGGGCGCTGCTGGTTTTGATGGAAGCAAGCCGTGAGACGGGCCTGCCGGTGGATACCGAGGTGATGGACGAGGAGCATTTACGCCTCGCAATTGATGCAGGCGTGGACTGCCTGCAAATCGGGGCGCGCAATGCGCTAAATTACTCACTGCTCCGGCAGGTAGGACACGCCATCGCGGGCAGCGGGACTTCCGTCCTACTCAAACGCAGCATCCATATGGGAGCGGTGCAGGAATTTATCTCTGCGGCGGAATACATCGTCCAACTCGGCAACCCAAACGTCATCCTATGCCCGCGAGGGACTCAGCCCACGCTCGACGGCTACCGCAATCACCCAGATGAAAGCATCGTGCCTCTATTAAAAGAGCGCACTTGGGCTCCCGTTATCGTGGATCCGTGTCACTCGGTGGGCAAGGCCGCTTACGTCCCGGCGGCTTCGCTCGCGGCGATGGCTTATGGCGCGGACGGCTTATGTCTCGAATGCAATGTAAGCCCGAGCAAAGGTATCGGCGACGACCCTAAACAAGCCGTGACTCCCGACGTGCTGAAGACAATCATCCAACAAGCGCGAGCACTCTGGAAAATCCGCAATGAAAATACCAAATAATGCCGGAAAAGGAGTCGGATTTCTTCTGCGGCATCCCTCCTGCTGTTCGCATCACCGTTGACCACTACATTAAGACAGCCAATGCCCAAGCTCCTCGTCAAACATCCGCAGCAAGGAGACGTGACTTTCACCCTGACAGGTGAACGCATCACTGTCGGACGCCGCGCGGATAATGCGATCCAGATCAATCACGGCACCATTTCCGGCCACCACGCGGAGTTTGTCTCTGTGAACGGTCACTACGTGCTGCGCGACCTCGATTCGACTAACCATTGCTTTGTAAACGGAGGACAAATCATCGAGGCACCGCTGAAAGGTCCATGCACAGTCACCATCGGCACCGTCGAGTGTGAATTCGTCCCCGACGATGCCGTCGCCGCGAGCACGCCGCCACAGGGCGACAGCCTGCGCAAAACCATCGGCATGCTCCGCGAGCAAAACGAAGTCTTAATCTCCAAGCTCTCCGACCAGCAAAAGCAAATCGATATCCTTGGAAGCGCGCGCTTGCTCACACCTGCTGCAGGTGCAGATCTGAACTCGCTCCGCGCTCAGGTGGTAAAACTCACCAACGAGCGCGACACACTTTCCCGTGAAAACAAAACACTCCGCCAGGAAGTCAATCGCCTCCGCGGAATCGCTGCACTCAGCGGCGACAGCGTCTCGATGAAGGAAACCGTCCCCATCACCCTCCCGCCGGAACCGACGCTCCCAAAGGCCAGAGTTATCTCAATCGGCACCGACGTTAACATGCCGATTTTCACGCACGTCGCCGAACTCAACGATAAGCTCCGCCCACTCGTCTCTCTACTGAGCCGCCAGCCCGAGGACATGGATGTGCGGAATGAAATGCTCATCCTTTGCAGCCACATGGCTGAACGCACGAACTCTCTCAGCAACCACCCCGTTGGTCGTCTCGTCGTCAGTCTCGAATCCCTCCTCCGCGACCTCGCCCACCGCCCTGGGGCCGTCGAACCCGGCCTCTTGCGCACCATCACGCAGGCCGTGGATTTACTCGCCACGTTGCTCACGCCTGAAATTCTCGCGCGCAGCAACAACCTCCCTCAACCCTCGATCCTCGCATTGGACGACGACAAAGACCTGCTCCCCGCCATCGCCGCTTCGCTGGAATTTGCACACCTTGCCACCACCGCCTGCGGCGATGCGAATGAAGCGCTCGGCTTGATGTCCGAGGGACGATTCGACCTTCTGCTGCTCGACATCGGCCTGCCGGATATCAACGGCCTCGATATTTGCACGTCAATCCGTCAGATTCCCGATCACGCAAAAACGCCTATCGTCTTTCTCACCGGCCACGACACGCTCGAAAGCCGTGCGCAAAGCTCCCTTAGCGGCGGCACCGACTTCATAGGAAAGCCATTCAATAT
>CAMBOD010000257.1 GCA_945868985.1 Prosthecobacter debontii
ACCTGATAGCCCCACGAGCCGTCGAACGGATACTCGGCGACGCCCATCAACTCGATGTGCGTGTAGCCCATTTCCACGACGTAATCGAGCAGCGTGTCGGCAAGTTCGCGCCACGTGAGCAGGCCGATGCCGTCCTTTCGCCGCCACGATCCGGGATGCACTTCGTAGATGCTCACCGCCTCGCGATGCCACTCGGTCGTGCGGCGTTTTTCCATCCACTGCGCATCGTCCCAAGTGAATTTGTCGAGCTTCCACACGAGCGATGCCGTGGCCGTGCCGTGCTGCGAAAAGAAAGCGAAAGGATCGCTCTTCACGTGCAAATGGCCGTCGCCGCCGAGCAACTCAAATTTGTAGTGCGCGCCCTCGCGGACATCCGGCAGGAAAATCTCCCAGATGCCGATTGGGAAAATTTTGCGCATGACATGAACGCGCCCGTCCCAGCCATTCCAGTCGCCGACGACCGACACGCGCCGCGCATTCGGTGCCCACACGCGGAAGACCGTGCCCGCGACGCCATCGTGCTCTTCGCAATGCGCGCCGAGCTTGTGCCACAATTCCCAGTGCTGCCCCTCGGTGAACAAATGCTGATCGAGTTCACCGAGCATCACGGGGAAGGAGTAAGGGTCGCGGATTGTCCAATTGGATCCGTCGTGGCCGGTGCAGCGCAGCGAGTAGTGGATGTTCTCCTTTGCGCCATTCAACTTCGCGACGAAAAAACCAGCGTCATCCACGCGCTCGGCAGGCCACTCACGCATCCCGCCGATTTCTTTCACCACGATGGCGCGTGCGCCGGGCTGGAAAATGCGGACAACCAAATGTCCGGCATCCTCATGCAATCCCAACAATGCAAATGGATCGCCATGGTCGGCGCGAAGGAGCGATGCGATGGATGCGGTGAGGCTCATGCGCTCTTCATAGGCACTGGGCAGAAATGCGGCAAGCGTGCTCGCTTTCAGAAAGTGAACGCACCTACGCGCTCAAGAGCGGTGCGAGGTGTTTGTTGTAAATGGCGCTCCAACTTGATTGGGCGAGCGTGGTCTTGCGGGCGATGTGCGCGGGGTTTGCGCTGAGGTGCTTTGCGATCTGCGCGGCGATTGAGGCGGGTTGGGATGCGAGTTCGATGAATGACACACTCGCGGGCGCAATGGCGCGAAGTGGCTCGATGTCGGCGGCGAAAATGGGGAGACGATGGAGCGCAGCTTCGAGCACGGGCAGGCCGAAGCCTTCACTGCGGCTGGGAAAGATGAGCGTGTCGGCGATGTTGTAGAGTGCGGCGAGTTCAGCGTCGCCGACTTCCATGTATTCGCCGATAAAAAGCGCCTCCCGCTCGATGCCGAGACGCGTTCTTTCGGCGCGCAGCCAAGCGGCGTATTCACCTGATGCGGGGTTGTGTGGATCTTCGGCTCCGGTGACGAGCAGTGCTACGCGATGGCCCTGCGCTTTCATCTCTGCTGCGGCTGCGAGACTTGTCTCGACGTTCTTTCGCCGCAGCAAGCGCGTCGGATGAAAGAGGACGATTCGTCCATCGAGCAGTGAGAACTCGTCGGCGAATCGTGCGACGTTCGCTGGCAATCCGAGCACACGCACGGGGTCGAGGCCGTTGGGGATAATCTCACAATCCGTGTTGGTGAGTTCGCGGAATTGCCGTGCACGCATTTCCGAGACGGCGATGTAGCGGTAGCGGGGATGCGCTCGGCGGAGTATTTCGGGCACGGGCGCGAGGTCGGGGTTGCAGGCGGCGATGTCATGCACCCAGGCGATGAAACGGACGGCGGGCAGTTCTTCCGCGAGTTGAGCGAGGGCGTTTGTCAGCGCCATGTCGAAGGGCATGGTCGCGACGTTGTGGATGAATACCACATCGCTCACAGCGAGCACGTCGCGCAGAGTGGCGGCGCAATTTTCCGCAGGTAAAAGGACGACCCGCACGCGCGGGTCTGCGCTCACTCCACGCTGACAGAGCACGGTGACTTCGTGGCCGTGCGCAGCGAAAAGCCGCGCGTGTTCCTCCATCACCCGCTCGACGCCGCCGACCACCGGCGCATATGCATAATGGACAAGGGCGACCTTCATGGCGCGGGCGCTGCTTTCCGGGTTGGTATGAGAATCGTAGCCATCGTCGTCGTGCTCGCCATCGTCTATTACATTTACGGACGCAACGGCGACAAAACATCACTGCAAAATCGCGTCGCCGAAGCGCAGGCCGAAGCGGCGCAGGTCACTCCCATGTCGCCTCCCACTCAGCCGACCAACTCCCTGCGCGCTCCAATGGATCGCACGCGTCAGGTGCTTGATCAGGTGAAACAGCGCAACGGCAAGGGCGAGTTCTAATCAATATTTAGACCGTATCCAGTTGCCCTCGGAAAATCCAAATGAGGGCCTTCACGCCCAATTCCGGGAGGTTGAATGGCTTGCCCACAAAATCGTTTCCCCCACTAAGACTCGCTTGGGCTTTATTCTGAAAAGAAGCCATTCCGGTGAGGAATACGATGGGAGTCTTTATATGAGCTTCGAGTGCGCGGATCTTACAGCAAAGATCAAAGCCACTCATCTCGGGGAGTCCGACATCGAGGAAAATCAGATCGCTCTTGTGACCGTTCAGTTTTTCGAGAGCAGAGCCCGGCGTTAGGTAACATTCGTTTTTCAAACCGGCCAGTTGCATGGCGGCAGTGATGAATTGAAGTGTGCTGTCCTCGTCATCCACGACAACAATGCGTGAGGTGGCGGGATCTTTCGTCCGACCCAAATTCTCGGGCGCGCCGAGAGTGCCGAGAAAATCAATCGCCTGCCCGATGGTGCGCAATGTGGATGCGTTGAGTTGCTCCGGCATTTCATTCAAATCGCACATTAACAAATCGAAGGCTGCGGCAATTTGAGCCAGCGGCTTGTTCCGAACCAGCGCAGCCTTTTCGGCGAAACAATGCACAAGCGCCCACAAAGCACGGAGCATATTTTGGTCGGGGGCTGATGCAACAAGGCCAGGCAGACAGTGCCGCATTTGATTCAGGCTCTCAGGTGCGCCCTCCAGAGCCATTTTTAGCCAGGTCTGGTCGGGCTCAAAAAGTGGCGCATCAATCGAATCACCGAGGCCCGGCAGGCCAAGTGCAGTTTTCGCCGCATCAATGACCGATGCAATGGGGTGAGACCCACGGCTGATCACTTTTGTCGCGCCTGCCTTCAGGGCAGAACTGCCGAGTTGCGCAAGCACGGTCGGAAAAATGAGGACTGGCAATTGCAATGTCTCGGGGTCGTGGCGCAGCGATTTGATGAGTTCAATGCCACCACTCGTTGGTAAAACAAGATCCAGAATGAGGAGGTCAGGCTTCTTGCTTTCGATGTTCTTGGGCACTTGCTCTAAGCTGCGCGTGCTGTCCACGGCAAAGCCGCTGCCCTCAAGTTTTTCCCTGTAAAGGTTGGTGAGGAGTCGGTCGTCGTGAACGAGTAGGATGCGTTTGGTGCTCATGCAGTGGGCAGATTCTTACAACCATGCGAACGCAAAGACTGTGCCGCACCGCTTATTCATTTAGGAATACAGCGCATCGGGCACGTGCCTTGTTCTTGAATTTCCGACAACTCAACTTCTCCTCAACTTTGTGTGGAGTCAGCGCGAACCTGTCACCAGTCACAAAATTCCCGCCTCGCGCCATCCGTCTCTCACCTCTTCGCGGTGTGGATGCGCTTGAGCATGGCGAGGAGGAATTTCCTGCGGGGCTCAGTGAGCTGGCTGCCGAAGCGGATGGGTTTTCCTTCGCGCTCGAGTTCGATGCGGCACAGATCGCGGCCATTCTGCCGATAAAACGGCACTAGTTCGCGCACACGTTTAATTTCGCTCCAGCGAAAGCGGCGTGTGTAGCGAAGGGAGCCGACGCCAATGGAAACACTGGCCTGATTGCCGCTGTCCCTCACGATGATTTTGTCGCAGATTCCGACGAGGATGCCTGTGATTAGAACCAATGTGATGAGGAGGAAGGGAATCCCGAGGAGGGTTCGCGTCCAGTAGAAGCGTCCTTCGGAAATTTGCGAGCCATAGCAGGCGCCGAGAAAGGCACCGGACCAAATAATGACAAAGGGGATGAGAAAGAATGCCAAAGTGGAGCGTGTAGTGGCACTGACTTCAAATCCGTCGCCCAATTCGCGCACCCATGTGCCATTCGGAGGTTTGGTGAGATCAATGTCCGTCTCGGTGGCGTCAACAGAGAGTTCGGCGAAGCTGAAGGTTTTCCCGCAGGCACGGCAAATGGCAACATCGGTGGAGGGGTTCGCGTCGGTGAGCGGGATTTCTTTGGCGCACTCGGGGCAGGTGATTTGCACGCGGGCGCTGATAGCGGGCTTTTCACGGCTGGGCGAGTCGAAAGCAGAGTAAATGGCTGCCAGCAGGTCGCCATTCACTATTTACCAGCCACAAAACTCCTCTCTCCCATCACCCGCCTCTCACTTTTTCGCGATGTGGATGAGCCTGAGCATGGCGAGGAGGACTCTCCTGCGCGGCTCGGTGAGCTGCCTGCCAAAGCGGATGGGTTTTCCTTCGCGCTGAAGCTCGATGACCGGGAGGTATTGGCCGTTTTGCTCATAATTGCTG
>CAMBOD010000258.1 GCA_945868985.1 Prosthecobacter debontii
TGCGAATACCGTCGCGCTCGATGTGGCGACTGGCAAGACGCTGTGGGCCGCGAAGCACGAGTGGGGCGCGAGCTACGCTTCGCCGGTGCCTACAAAAATCCACGGGCGCGATTGCGTGCTGGTGTTTGCCGGTGGCGAGAGCAGGCCACCGACGGGCGGGCTGATCGTGATGGATGTCGCCGATGGCAAAGTGCTGTCCACTTTCCCGCATCGCGCGAGCGGCGCGGAGTCGGTGAATGCGTCGTCGCCGGTTGTCAGCGATGCGCGGGTGTTTGTGTCGGAGGCATACACAGCGGGCGGCGTGTGCGTGGAAATCGCGCCCGATTTTTCGGCGAAGCCCGTATGGAGCGCGGAGAACACGGGCATTTACTGGATGACTCCGCTCGTGCTCGACGGACATCTCTACGCCAGCGCGGGACAGAGCGAGCGGCTGGCGGAATTCGTCTGCCACGAAATTTCAACCGGCAAAGAAAAGTGGCGCACGGATCTCGGCGGGGACTTTGGCCGCGCGAGTCTTTTGCACACGGGCGCGGGCGTGCTGTGCCTCGGGGAATTCGGCGACCTCGCGTGGCTCGATCTTTCGCCTGCTGGCGCAAAAATTCGCTCGCGCTGCCGGCTTTTCCACGCGCCGGAAACGTGGACGCTCCCCGCGCTCGCGAATGGCCGCCTTTACGTGAGCCAGAACGAACGCGGTGACGGCGGGACAAAGCCTCGCCTCATCTGCTACGATCTGCGCGGCGAATGAACATCGTTTTACTCACACCCGGCACGGGCAGCTACCACTGCGGCGTGTGCATGCGCGACAATGCGCTGGCGAAGGAACTCATCCGCCAGGGCCATCGAGCGGTGATGCTGCCGATGTATCTCCCGCTCACGCTCGATGAAGACGCCGCTTCGCCCGCGTCGCCGATTTTCTTCGGGGGCGTAAGCACTTTCCTCCGCGAGAAATCGCGCATCTTCCGAGCGATGCCTCGCTGGCTGGATCGCGCGCTGAGTGCGCGGTGGCTGTTGAAATTGCTCGCGGGTCGCGCGGCGAAGACCGGTGGCCCGGCGGTGGCGGAGATGACGCTTTCGATGTTGCGCGGCGAGGAGGGGAATCAGTCTTCGGAAATCGAGGCGTTGATTGCGTGGCTGCGCGTGGCGTTCGATGGAAAAAAGCCCGACGCCATCTGGCTCTCCACCGCTCTGCAAGCGGGCCTCGCGCGTCGGCTGCGTGCGGAGCTGGGTGTGCCGGTGATCGGTTTCCTGCAAGGCGAGGATACTTTCCTCGACGGCCTCGGCCCCCGCGCTGCGCAAGTCTGGGCGCTGCTCGCCGAGCGGATGCGCGACGCGAGCGTGTGGGTCGCACCGAGCCGATACTTCGCAGAGTTGATGGCGAAACGCCTCGGCTACACCACAGACGAAGCCGCGCGCTACATCCGCGTAGTGCCGAACGGCGTGGCACTCCCCAACCAGTCACCAGTCACCAGTCACCAGTCACCGACTATCGGCTACCTCGCGCGCTTCGTGCCGGGCAAAGGCATCGGCCTGCTCATCGAGGCGTTCATCCTTTTGAAAAAGCGGATGCCCGAAGCACGTCTCCGCTGCGCAGGCTCGATGACTGCCGACGACGCGCGCTACGTGGAAAAACTAAAGGCCCGTCTGCGCGAAGCTGGCTGTGAGCGCGATGTGGAGTGGCTGCCGAATGTCTCTCGCGAGGAGAAGGAGGCGTTCCTCGCGAGCCTCGATGTCTTCAGCACTCCGGCCACTTACAGCGAGGCGTTCGGGCTTTATGTAATTGAGGCGATGGCGGCAGGCGTGCCAGTCGTGCAACCGCGCGCTTCCGCTTTCCCTGAGATCATTGAGGCCACCGGCGGCGGCGTGCTTTTTGATCTCGCTGAAAACGAACACAGCTCCGCCGAAAACCTCGCTGTCGCGCTGATGAATCTCCTCTGCAATCCCGACGAGGCCCGCGCCATCGGCGAGCGCGGACGCACCGCCGTGCAGCGCGATTTTTCCATGGCAAAGCTCGCCGAAAGCATGTGCGCGCTGACTTCCTCCTTTTCTCCAGGCGCTGGCTCCGCTTAGCTTCCGCGAGATGTCCTATGAATTCACTCTCACTCACCGCGTCGAATTTTCCGAAACGGACATGGCGGGCATCGTGCATTTCGCAAATTTCTTCCGCATGATGGAGAACACCGAGCACGCATTTTTCCGTGCGCTCGGCTTCAGCATCCACGCGCAGGAGGGAGTGAAGGCGGTGGGCTGGCCGCGCGTGAGTGCAACGTGCGAATACCTGCGCCCGCTGCGTTTCGAGG
Organism: Prosthecobacter debontii; assembly: GCA_945868985.1. Taxonomy (GTDB): domain Bacteria; phylum Verrucomicrobiota; class Verrucomicrobiia; order Chthoniobacterales; family Chthoniobacteraceae; genus SXWH01. The sequence continues at coordinate 2,298 of CAMBOD010000258.1, forward strand.
AGGTCGTTGATGTGCAACTCATCATCGCCGAGATTCGCCCGCGCAGCATCCGCTACGTGTTTCGCTTTTGGAAAAAGGACACGCTCACCCGCGTGGAAGTCGCCCGCGGCGGCATGACCACCGTCTGCGCCAGTGTGGACAAGGCGACCGGCCAAATCGCAGCCGTGCCGATCCCGGAGCTCATTCGCTCCAAGCTCGCCGAGGCGCCCGCGGAATTGCTCCCGCCGTCCGTGGGTTTGAAGTCCTCGCCGTCGTCGGCAAAGTTCCGCGCTGCTCGCGAGTTGAAGAAGGAGACGACGCCACGAAAACGTCGTCCGTCGAAGTAGAGAGTTTTTGCCGAACACCTACGCAATCTCTCAATGTCTCAACCGCAAAACAAATCTATGACTTGGATTCTCTTCGCACTTCTCACCGTCATTTCATGGGGCGTGTATGGCGTCTTTTTGCATCGCGGCCAGACCGAGATGGCCGACCTCGCCAACGGACGCTGGAAGGCGTTTCTCTTCGTCGGTTTCGCCTACGTGCTCGTCGCCGTGCTTGCGCCGCTTTTTATGCTTCGCTTGAACGGAGGCTCCACCAATTTCCTCGGCTATCCCGCAGCGGGAAAAATGTGGTCGCTCATCGCGGGCATCGTCGGCGCAGTCGGTGCGTTTGGTGTGCTGCTGGCCTTCGGCGCGGCACCGCAGCCGAAGGCGGCATACATCCCGGTGGTCATGTCCATCATCTTCGCCGGAGCGCCCATCGTGAATGCGCTCGTGTCCATGGGGCAGCATCCACCGAGCGGCGGCTTGAGCGAGGTGAAGTGGCAGTTCTGGGCCGGCATCCTCATCGCCGCAATCGGCGGCAGTATGGTCGCACTCTATAAACCGGATGCGCCCGCAAAAAAGCCCGCGACACCGCCAGTGGAGCAGATCGCAAAGCCGTGACTTTACGAAACCAGCGGGCGGTGGCACTCTTTCAGCCATGAGCGAAATCATATTCGATGTGCGAGAGGAAGAAGTGGACGGAGGTTTCACTGCTTCTGCGCTTGGCTACGGCATTCATACTCAGGCTGAATCGATGGAAGAACTGCGGGTGAATGTGCGCGAGGCTGTGGATTGCTATTTTGACGACGGGGACAAGGCACCGCAGGTCATCCGGCTGCACTTTGTTCGTGACGAAGTGCTCGCGCGATGAAGCTCCCGCGCGATGTCTCCGGTGCGGAGCTGGCGAAAGCACTGCGAGTGCTCGGCTACGAGGTCACTCGTCAAAAAGGCTCGCACATCCGCCTGACTACGCAGCGTAACGGCGAAAATCACGAGGTGGTTCCAAACCACAACCCGATCAAAACAGGAACTCTCAGCGGAATACTCAAGAGTGTCGCTGCTCATCACGCGATGGGAGTGGATGAATTACTCGCCAAACTCGATTTGTAATGGCCTTGCACACTGCGCTCGCCAAAGTCATCGCATCCGTTGCGTCGAATCCCTTCCAGCGCACGCGGCTGGCTGGAGTCGGCGAAATCCAGAGCATCGAGGACTTCACTGCGCGCGTCCCTTTCACAACGAAGGCCGACATCGTCGCCGACTTCGCGGCGCATCCGCCATACGGATCAAATCTCACTTTTCCCCGCACGAGCTACACGCACTTTTGCCAGACGAGCGGCACCACTGCGCAACCACTCGTGATTCTCGACACGGCGGAGTCGTGGGACTGGATGCTCGATAGTTGGGCGCACATCTACCGTGCTGGGGGAATCGAGCCGGGCGCCGTCGTGTATTTCGCATTTTCGTTCGGCCCGTTCCTCGGTTTTTGGACCGCATTCGAGGGCGCTGCAAAATACGGCTGCCTCTGCATCCCCGGTGGCGGATTGAGCAGCGTCGCGCGGCTGCGCGCCATCGCCGAGAATCGCGCCGAAGTGCTTTGCTGCACGCCCACCTACGCGCTGCACCTCGCCGAGGTCGCCGCCGCCGAGCGACTGTCGCTGCCAGATTGCGTGAGAAAAATCATCGTTGCAGGCGAGCCCGGCGGCAGTCTGCCGGAAGTGCGCAAACGCATCTCCGCAGCATGGCACGGCGCGGAAGTGCTCGATCACTACGGCATGACCGAAGTCGGCCCCGTGGCATTTCAGCGCACCGGCGAGGCAGACACGCTGCGCATTTTGGAAGACAGATACTTCGCAGAAAGCATCCATCCGCAGACTCTCCAGCCCGTCGCCGTTGGTGAAATCGGCGAACTCGTTCTCACTCCGTTCGGTCGCACCGCATGGCCGTTGCTTCGCTATCGCACCG
>CAMBOD010000259.1 GCA_945868985.1 Prosthecobacter debontii
CGAGTCGCACGGCAAGCGCGTGTTCAATGATACGAACGGCTACCTGAGTGTGTTTCACATGGGCGATGTGGTGACGGACGAAGCGCGCACGGTGGAGGCGAAGGATGTCGGCACGACGGCGACTGCGGGGATGATCGGCACGGCGCGTCATCTCGCGGGCAAGCAGGGGATTTTTTGCGGCGAGAAAATCGAGAACTATCCCGTGGGCGCGGGGCCGCACACGACCGAGGCGTGGATTCGTGCGGAGAAATCGAACGGCCAGGCGCTCGCGTGGGGCAATGAGCACGGGCAGGGCAAGGTGGTGATGCATTTCATGAGTCCGCCGCACGTGAAGATGGAGTGCTATTTCTCCGGCGCGGATGTGGCGAGCCAGGGCCGGTTGCCGATGAACGAATGGATCCACATCGTCCACACGTATCAGCAGGGCGATTCGCGCATCTATGTGAACGGCGAACTCAGCAACACCTCGAAGACACCGAACGCTCCGCTCGCGATCAAGACTCCGGCGCGGCTCTACATCGGCGGCTGGTATAACAACTACAATTTCATCGGCGATATTGACGAAGTGCGCATCTCGAAAGTGACGCGCTCCGCCGATTGGGTGAAGCTCCAGCACGAAAACCAAAAGGCGATGCAGACGCTCGTCGGGCCGGTGGTGAAATCGGGAAATGCGTTTGCGGTTTCGCCCGCGACGGCGGCGGTGGAGGAGGGAAAGAGCGTGTCGTTCACCGCCCAGGCGGGCGGCGCGCAGAAGGTGTATTGGATTTTGAAAAACGACGGGCAGGAGAAGATCGTGGCGGTGGATCGGTTTGCGTTCACCTACGATGCGGGCCGTGTGACGGGCGACAAGACGGTGACGCTGCAATGCAAGGCGGTCTATGCGGACAAGGTGGAGACGAAGGACGTCGCGATTTCGGTGAAGGAGATGATTCCCGATCCGGTTTTCACACTGAAGGCTCCGGCAACTTGGGACGGGCGGACGAAAATTGAAGTAGTGCCGCAGGTGACGAACCTTGAGGCGATGCAGGCGCAGGGAGCAGGGGAATTGAAGACGGAGTGGAACGCCGGACCATTTGCGGTAATCAAGGAAGTCACGCCCACCAAACTCACCCTCAAGCGCGCACAGAAGAGCGGAAAGCTAACGGTGACTGCAACGCTCAGCAACGGCGGCACGCCAGTCTCACACAGCGTGGATATCATGGTGACGGAGCCGAAGAGCGACCCGTGGCTCGTGCGCACACCTGCGAAGGACGAGAAGCCCGAGGACGGCCAGTTTTACGCGCGCGACGACAAGGGGCTGGGCACGCTCCATTACAATGGAACGCTGACCGACGCCGCCGACTCGGTTTTCCTCAAGCTCTACGCCAACGACAAACTCATCAAGAGCGAAACGGCAAAGCCCGCCGCCGACAAATCCTACGCGCTCTCGACGCCGCTCAAGCCGGGCTTGATCAAATACAAAGTGGAGTTCGGCACGAAGGCCGGCGGCAAGGAAACCGTGTTGCAAACGGTGAACGACATCGTCTGCGGCGACGCCTACATCATTGACGGACAGTCGAACGCGCTCGCCACCGACACGGGCGAAAAATCGCCGCCGGAGACGAACGAGTGGATTCGCAGCTATGGCCGCCCTTCGCAAAATCCGAAGGACAACACGGGCAACCTGTGGTGCCTGCCAGTCTGGAAAGCGCAGAAAGGCGAGAAAGCCGAACTCGGCTGGTGGGGCATGGAACTCGCGAAGCGCCTGCTCGAAAGTCAGAAGGTTCCCATTTTCATGATCAACGCCGCAGTCGGCGGAACGCGCATTGACCAGCACCAGCGCGTCGTTGGGAATCCGACCGACCTCACCACGATCTACGGACGGATGCTCTGGCGCGTGCAGCAGGCAAAGCTGACGCACGGCATCCGCGCGATCCTGTGGCATCAGGGCGAGAACGATCAAGGCTCCGACGGCCCGACCGGCGGCTACGGATGGGAGACCTACCATGAGTTCTTCATCGAGATGGCCGCAGGTTGGAAACAGGACTTCCCGAACGTGAAGAACTACTACGTTTTCCAAATCTGGCCGAACTCATGCAGCATGGGCGGACGCAACGGCTCCGGCGACATGCTCCGCGAAAAACAGCGCACGCTGCCGCAGCTCTTTTCCAACATGGGCATCATGTCCACGCTCGGCGTTCGCCCGCCCGGCGGCTGCCACTTTCCGCTCGTCGGATGGGCGGAGTTTGCGCGGATGATCCAGCCGCTCATCGAGCGCGATCACTACGGCAAAAAGCCCGCCGCCTCCATCACGCCGCCAAATTTGCGCAAGGTCGCGTTCGCCGCGAAGGACACGGTCACGCTGGAGTTTGATCAGCCCGTCGCGTGGGATGACAAGCTGGTCGGGCAGTTCTATCTCGATGGAGAAAAGGACAAGGTCGCATCGGGAAGCGTCGCTGGAAATGTGCTCACGCTGAAATTGAAGGAGCCGTCCGCCGCGACGAAGATCACGTATCTCAAGGAGATCACTTGGAATCAGGACACGCTGCTCAACGGCACCAACGGCATCGCCGCTCTGACGTTCTGCAACGTGCCAATCGTAGGAGCAGCCAAGTAGTGCGGATATGAAAGCAGGATCGTTTTTCACAACCATCGCATTATTGCTGGCTCCGCTGGCAGCGCTTCACTCCGCAGAGCCGCCAAGACCAAACGTGCTTCTCATCCTCTCGGATGATTTGGGTTATTCGGACCTCGGCTGCTACGGCAGCGAGATTTCCACGCCGAATCTCGATGCTCTCGCGAAGGACGGATTAAGATTCACGCAATTCTACAACACGGCTCGCTGCTGGCCGTCACGCGCGGCAATTCTCACCGGCTACTACGCACAGGCGGTCTGTGGCGGACTGGCCCCGCGTCCGCCGTGGGGGCGGTTGCTGTCGGAAATGCTGAGGCCGCTCGGCTATCGTTCGTATCATTCCGGTAAGTGGCACATTTACGGCAAGCCGTTGCAGAACGGTTTCGATCATTCGTATCGCATCGAGGATTACGACCGGCACTTTGGTCCGCGCAACCACTCGGAGGAAGATATGCCGCTGCCGCCCGTTGCGAAGGATACCGCCTATTATTCGAGCACGGCTTTCGCCGACCACGCGATCAAATGTCTGCGCGAACACGCGGAGAAATACAGTGCGCAGCCGTTCTTCAGCTATCTCGCTTTCACCGCGCCGCACTTTCCTCTGCACGCTCCGCCCGAGGACATCGCGCGCTACAAGGACAAGTATCTGCGAGGCTGGGACGCGATGCGCGAAGACCGCTGGCAACGAATGCAGGCGATGGGAATCGGTGGTAGCGCCCTCTCTCCCATCGAACGCGAGATCGGGCCGCCGTATGACTTCCCTGCAGCCATTGGAAGACTCGGCCCCAACGAAGTGAACCGTCCGCGTCCGTGGAATGAATTGAGCGAGCCGCAACGTGAGTTTCAGGCGGCGAAAATGGCGGTCCATGCCGCAATGGTGGATCGCATGGATCGTGAAATCGGCCGTGTGCTTGAGCAACTCCGTGCGATGGGCGCGATGGAAAACACGCTCATCTTTTTCCTCTCCGATAACGGAGCGAGCGCCGAGATGATGACGCGTGGCGAAGGACACGACCCCAACGCAGAATGCGGCACCGGCGCGACTTTCCTGAGCCTCGGGCCGGGCTGGTCGAGTATGGCGAACACTCCGTTTCGCCGTCATAAAATCTGGGTTCACGAAGGCGGTATTTCCACTCCGCTCATCGTTCACTGGCCGCGCGGCATCAAGGCGCACGGCGAGTTACGCACCACTCCGGGGCACATCATTGATTTCGTGCCTACGATTCTCGATCTCGCTGGAGCCAAGCCGTCCGATTCGTGGAATGGCCCCCCATTGCCACCTGCGCCCGGCATTAGCCTCGTCCCGCTCTTTGCAAAGGACGGCGCAGTTACGCACGCTTCGCTGTGGTGGAAACATGAACGTAACCGCGCTCTGCGCGTGGGCGACTGGAAGATCGTCGCCGCTGGCGAAACGAGTCCGTGGGAGCTTTACAATATGAGCACCGACCGTTCCGAAACCAAAAACCTCGCCGAGACAATGCCCGAAAAACTCCGCGAGATGGCAGCCGAGTGGACACGCCAGACGGAGGAATACAACGCGCTCGCAGCAAAAGGAGCACGTCCACTTACCGCCCCGATCTCGCAGCCACCGCCTTCACAGAAGACGGATTGATTTGCACGCTGCGCATAAAGATGCGCTGAAATCCTCCGTGCGCTCCGTAGTTCAATCTGCATCTCGCTTGCCCGCGCCCCCCGTGCCCGCTACCACGCGCGGCCTTATGCTCCGCATCCGTGCTTTCCAGGGCCTCGTGCCCGATCCTTCTCAAGTCACCGACATCGCCTGCGTGCCCTACGATGTCCTCAACACCGACGAAGCCCGCGCTCTCGCCGAGGGGAAACCGAATACCCTCCTCCGCGTGGACCGCGCCGAACTCGAACTCCCTCCCGGCACCGATCCCTACTCCACCGCCGTCTATTCGCGCGCGCGCGAAAATTTCCAGC
>CAMBOD010000260.1 GCA_945868985.1 Prosthecobacter debontii
GAAGCCTCCCTCCTCCGTCTCGTCTCCGCTCTCCTCGCAGAAACTTCCGACGATTGGGAATCTTCAAAAACTTACCTCAACATGCATCAATCCATCCCGCCTTCCGTCTGACACTCGCCTCTTTTACAGAAAATTACTTGCTCGGCCGTTGTCCCAATCGGTCCAATCCACGTTCACTTCGAGGTTCCATTTCGGCGTCGGGCGGAAGCTGTAACCAACAACAATGTTCTGCGGGAACTTGATCCCCGCCGATGCACTCTCACGCGTATCCGAGCCCGGCACCGGGAACGGACCGAACGGCGTGGGCACCGAAAAACCGTTGTAGAAAGTGTGAGCGTGGCCATCGAAATCAATGTCCGTCTTGCTGCGGTAGTTGATACCGAAGCTGTGCATTGGATGTGGCTTCCAAAGAATGCCGGCATTCCAGCCTATACCCCATCCGTCGCCTTCAAACTCGAACATGTCGTGCGCTGCCAGCACTCCGCGTTTCAAGCTCGTCTTGGCGTAGTTGAAAGTAGGACCTGCGGCGATGGAGAGGCTGTCGCAAACCTGCCAGGCGATGACTGGATTGATGGAGATATATTGAATGCTCCCGCTGATCGAGAGCGTGCGCAGCGGGGAGTTCTCGGGATATTCCAATCCGAAGCCGTAGGGTGCGTAGATACCGAGTCCGAAAACCACAGGTGCAGAGGTCGGCTTCCACGTTGCGAAAAACGTCGGCGCAAATTGCCAGTCGCGCTTGATATCGAAATCAGGCGCGCCGCTGGCAGGGTGAACGCGATTTTCCAAAGTGATGGCATACACGCCAATGCGGGTGCGAACGCCGTTGTCCTCAGGAGCCACAGGGACGGTGTTTTTTCCGCCGAGTGAGATGGAGGATGGGGCGTTCAGCTTCTCATAGAGCTGAGTGATGCCTGCGGGGTTGTAGTAGATTGCAGACGGATTATCCGCCGTGGCGGCGAAGGCATTACCACGTGCGGTGGCACGGGCGTCCTGGTCTGCGATGCGGATACCGAGCGCGTGTGAAGAGGCGGTGAGGCCAAGCACGACGGCACAGGCGAGCGTTAGGGATTGGGCTGATTTCATAACGAGGCTGCCGTTTAGCAGGGAGTGAGCCACGAGGACAGATAAAGTTCCACCTCAGGGCTGCGCGTTAAAGAAAAGCTCGCTGGTTGGTGACGGGGAATTCATTACAAACAATGTCACACCCAGCGCGAAATATGTTCACATTAACCCCATGAAAATCCTCGTAATCGAAGACGAAAAGAAAATCGCCAACTTATTGCAGAAGGGTCTGCGCGAGCAGGGATACACCGTGGACCTCAGCCACGATGGTAATGATGGACTGGAACGCGCCAGCGCACAGCCTTACGAAGCCATTATATTGGACATCATGTTGCCGGGCCGCGACGGACTCAGCGTTTTGCGCAATCTGCGCGAGCGCAAAGTGACCACACCGGTTTTGGTGCTCACTGCTCGCGGTGAAGTGAATGAACGCGTCGAAGGCCTGAACGCGGGTGCCGACGACTATCTCGCAAAACCATTCGCGATGGATGAACTCGTCGCCCGCTTGCGCGCACTCATGCGCCGTGTGACTGGCGAAAACATCAGTTTTTACAAAGTGGCAGACCTTTCGATGAACCTCGTCAGCCGCGAAGTCATCCGGGGCACGCGAAAAATCACACTCACCGCACGTGAGTTCCGTCTTCTCGAACATCTCATGCGTTCGCCCGAGCAAGTGCTCACCCGCACACAGATCATCGAGCGCGTTTGGGAGTATCATTTTGATCCCGGCACGAATCTCGTGGATGTCTATATCCAGCGCCTGCGCCGCAAAGTGGACGACGGCGAGGCAGTAAAACTCATTCAGACCGTGCGCGGCGTGGGTTACGCCATCAAACCCGAGTAGCGGATGAAAGGCTGGCCGCTGCGTCTGAAGGTCACGCTCTGGTCCGTGATGGTCGGTGCCTTGGCGTTGCTGCTTTTCGGCGGAGTGGTGGGAGTGAGCTTGCGGCGATCCACCCTTTCACACATGGACAGTGAACTGCGTCATGAAAGCGAAGATTTCTTCGTGAGCTTACGTGAACACCCTTCACCAAATCTTTGGCAAGATCAGGAAGAAGTGCGTGAACTGTTCGGCCTTGTGCGCAGCCTATATACGTTCGATATAGAGCAGCCTCCCGGCAAATCCGTTTACAGAACGCGCAGTCTGGGTAACACACCTCTCCCAAGTGGTTCGGACGACGTTCCATTCACGACTACGATAGACGGCCAAAATGTGCGCGTCCTTCAAGTTACTCGCAACGGTGTGCGAGTCCGCGTCGCCGCTGATCTCGGCCCTATTGAGCAAATCGAGAGCACCCTCTGGATCACCTACGCCGGTCTGGTTCCGATCACTCTGCTTTTCATTGCCCTCGGCGGAATGTGGCTTTCGCGAAAGGCACTCAGTCCAGTCGAACAAATCACCGCAGCAGCGGAGCACATCACAGCACAGCGACTTGAACACAGACTTCCATCACCAGGGACAAACGATGAGATCGGACGACTGACAGACGTGCTCAATGAAATGATCGCCCGCATCCGCGTCAGCTTTGAACAAGCGCGCCGTTTCAGTGCCGATGCCTCACACGAACTTAAAACCCCTCTCACAATCATCCGTGGCGAAATCGAAGCCTCGCTCCGCGCCGACCAGCTCCCGCCAGCTCTGGAAAGGACCATGCTTGATCTGCTCGAGGAAACGGGCCGTCTCATCTACATCGTTGAGAGCCTGCTCATCCTCTCGCAGGCTGATGCAGGTAAATTCACCATCGAACTCAGCCCCCTTGAATTCACTGCCTTCCTTGATGAACTTATCGAGGATGTGGAAATTCTCGCCACACCGCGCGGTATCACACTGAGCACAGAATTTGAGCCCGGGGTGCAAGTGAACGCCAACGTGCAATTTCTCCGGCAGGTGTTGCTCAACCTTTTTGACAACGCCGTGAAATACAATCTGCCGAACGGAGAAATCCGCGCACGACTCGTCAGCAGTAACGGACAAGCTGTTTTCACCATTTGCAATACAGGTGCCAACATATCATCCGAGGATCGCACACGAATCTTCGACCGTTTCCACCGGGCGGATCGCTCACGCGAGCGAGCCACAGGAGGGCAAGGACTTGGCCTCAGCATCTGCCGGGAAATCATCCGCGCACACGGCGGCGAAATTTCACTCGAACCCAGCGACCATGGCTGGACGTGCTTCCGCTTCTCCCTTCCGCTGTGTGAAGCTCCAGCGCCGGGCGTTTAGCGAGACGAAGCTTCGACGCGGCGTTGCCACGGCGTGTGCGCGATGACATGGTGTGCGCGATGACAAACAATGATTGGATGAAAGTGCGCGCAGACTTTCCGATTCTCGACCAGCAGGTGAACGGAAAGCCGCTCGTCTATCTCGACAATGCTGCCAGTTCGCAGAAGCCCCGCGCTGTCATCACCGCACTTGCGCACTACTACGAACACGACAACGCGAACGTGCATCGCGGGCTACACGAGTTGAGTTCGCGCGCAACCGACGCCTTTGAGGGAGCTCGTGTGAAAATCGCGAAATACCTCGGCGCATCGCAGGCGGAGGAAATCATCTTCACACGCGGAACCACCGAGGCCATCAACCTCGTCGCGAACACATGGGGCGTTCGCAATCTCCGCGCAGGCGATGTGATTTTGCTCACCGAAATGGAGCACCACAGCAACCTCGTTCCCTGGCAACTGCTCGCTGAACGCACTGGCGCGAATCTGCGCTTCGTCCCCGTTGCAGACGACGGCACGCTGGCCTTCGAGCCTTCGTTGCTGGATGGCGTGAAGCTTTTCTCCTTCGTCCACATTTCAAACTCCCTCGGCACCATCAACCCCGCCGCCGAACTCTGCCGCGCCGCACACGCTGCGGGCGTCGTGACGCTCGTGGATGGTGCTCAGTCTTCCGGACATCTACCTATGAACGTCCGCGAGCTGGGCTGCGATTTCTACGCATTCTCCGGTCACAAAATGTGCGCGCCCACCGGTATCGGCGCATTGTGGGGGCGCATGGAGCTTTTGCAGGAAATGCCGCCGTGGCACGGGGGAGGGGAGATGATCGTGAGCGTCACTTACGAACGCGCGACCTACAAACAACCTCCGCACAAATTCGAGGCAGGCACGCCGAATATCGCGGGAGCTGTCGGACTCGGTGCTGCGGTGGATTATTTGGAAAACATCGGGCGCGCCGCGATTTTCGCGCACGATTCCGAGCTGGCCGCGCTCGCCGTTGCGCGACTCGGAGAAATCCCCGGCATCCGCATCCTCGGTCCATCCGGCCAGCGCGGGGCGCTCGCTGCTTTTCACGCCGAGTGGGCGCATCCGCACGATCTCACCACCTACGCAAATGAGCACGGTCTCGCATTGCGCGGCGGGCACCACTGCACTCAGCCGCTGATGCGAAAACTGCGGTTGCCCGGCACCACGCGGGCGAGTTTCTATTTCTACAACACCACCGAAGAGGTGGAGCGCATGGCGGAAATCCTCCGT
>CAMBOD010000261.1 GCA_945868985.1 Prosthecobacter debontii
GAGGACGCAACTCCAGTGCCGCTCAGCCAGCCCCCCGTGCAAGCGCTGCCTCGAATGAGTCGCGAACCCTACATCGCTTTACCCCAATTCTTTTTGCCAATCCTATGAACTCCAAGTTCTCACTCCGCGATCTTTCGCTCCTCTTTGCGCTGCTCGCCATCGCTGCTTTTTTCACGTTCGCAGTGCCGGGCTACGGCTTTGTGACACCGCGCAATCTCACACAACTCGTCGTCGAAGTTTCCATCACCGCGACACTCGCTGTCGGAATGTTGCTCGTGATTTTGCCGGGGCACATTGACCTCTCCGCAGGCAGCGGCGTCGGTCTGCTCGGCGGACTCGCCACGGTGCTCGTGGGCGGCACGGGCTGGCTCACGAAGGCGCTCACCGATTTCCACGCATGGCTCGGCACGACGTTCGGCGCGAAGGTCGCCGCGTATTTTCCGCCGCCGCCGTGGCCGGACCCGGTGGCCATGCTCGTATGCCTCGTCGTTGCGATGGTGTTTTGGGGATTGATGGGGAGGCTCGTCGTCCGTGAGCGCATTCAGGCGTTCATCGTCACGCTCGGCGGGATGCTCATTTTCAAGGGCCTGTTCTGGCGCGTCATTGAGAGCCACACCATCCCCGTCGTTGGCCCCACGCTGGGAAAATCGTGGCCGCTCGATGTCGGTGGACAAACCTTCGACGTTCCGCAGGACTGGCTGCACCGCCTCACCACCGAATACCTCGATGCCAAGACCGGCCTGCTGCTCGCGGCTGTGATTTCGCTGCTCATGCTCCTCGGTGCGGTGCGCGGCTGGGCGCGTCGCCGCAAGCACAACATCGCAGGCGACGACGGCGAACTCACGTTCGTAAAATGGCTCATCGTTGCGCAGCTTCTTTTCCTCTTCGTGCTCGTGGCGAATCAATATCAGGGCGTCCCGATGCCGGCTGTCATCTGCGGTGCGGTGGCGTTTGCCGTCCACACGCTCACACGGCACACGCGATTCGGGCGCTACCTTTACGCCATCGGCGGAAACGAGGAGGCCGCTGTAATCTCCGGCATCGCCGTGAAGAAAATCGTCGTCCGCGCCTTCGTGCTCATGGGCATCATCGTGGCGATCACCGGCTTCATGCAGACGGCCTACACGGGCTACTCGACGCCCGACATTGGCGATCTCATGGAACTCGACGCCGTCGCCGCGTGCGTCATCGGCGGCGCGTCGTTGAAAGGCGGGCGCGGCACTGTGCTCGGCGTATTTTTCGGCGCGCTGATCATGGCCACGCTGGCGAAGGGCATGTCGCTGATGGGCACCGAGCCCGAATATAAATACATGACGCGCGGAGCCGTGCTCATTCTGGCCGTGTGGATGGATTCGCGACTCAGCGAGCGAAAGGCTTAGAAACGTAGCGCAGACGTTACTTTTCCAAATCGCCACATCTCCGTCATCCGTTTGTAACATTGCGCGTGGAGTGTTCGCGTAGCAATGGCATCTCACTACGAAGAATCACTAGAGCGCGACATCAGCCGGATACGCGGAAAGCTCAGCGACATGGGGCGGCTCGCCGAGGACGCCCTCCATTCCTGCGTGCGCGCACTTACCCACCGCGACCGCCAGACCGCCTACGCCGTCGTCCTCCGCGACCGGCGCATTGATGAACTGGAAAAAGAAGTGGATTGCCTTTGCCTCGAATTCCTCGTCCGCCAGCAACCTGTCGCCCGGCATCTGCGCTTTGCTTACACGACGATCAAAGTGAACCTCGACCTTGAGCGTATCGGTGACTACGCCGAGAGCATCGCCCGGCAGGTTCTGAAGCTCTCAAGTATGTCCGTCGCCGCGCCGCTGGATCGTTTCCAGCAACTCGGCTCCATCGCCACGCCGATGGTGCGCGATGCGGTAAAGGCATTCATCACCGGTGATGCGGATCTCGCTCGCGATGTCATCTCCCGCGAACAGGAGACCGATGCACTTCGCGCCGCGATCCACAGCGAACTTTTCCAACTCCGGCAGGACGGCAAAATCCCGCTCGAATCCCTTGACCCGCTTCTCACCATTGCACGCCGACTCGAGCGTGCCGCCGATCAGGCCACCAACATCGCCGAGGAAGTCATCTACATGGTCACCGGCGAATACTACAAACACATGGGCGGCGAGATGTGGCGCATGGTTTTCATAGACGAACACAACCACTGCCGCAGCCAGATGGCCGAGGCCATCGCCTACTCCCTAAACCAGCCGCGATTTGTTTTCTCCAGCGCCGGACTTGATGCACAGCCAGTGGACGAAGGCACCATCGAATTCCTCAAGAGTAAAGGCCTCGATATATCCCGCGCGAAGAGCCGTAGCGTCGAGCAGCACCCGAACATAGACGCCTCACAAATCATCGTCGCCCTCTCGCCCGCAGCAAAGCGCGCCTACCCCAAACCCACCCGGGCCGTATGCCTCGATTGGAGCCTGCCAGATCCTTCTTTCCTCAGTGATCCCACTCAAAAACAGGCCGCCTTTGAGAAAGCCTACGAATTTCTCCACCAACATATCTCCGACATCTGCGAAGCGGTGCTGGCGGATCGCCTGAGCTGATTTTTCAAAAACAAAACAACACAAAACATGAAACACATCCTCACAACTGCCCTTCTCGCCGCCAGCCTCGTGCTCACCGGCTGCGACAAAAAAAGCGCAGACGGCTCCGGCAAAAAACAAGACACTGTCGCCCTTCAAAACATCGGCTCCGACACGATGGTGAACCTCGCCCAGGCGTGGGCCGAGTCCTATGCAAAAGTGGATCCGAAAGTCTCCGTGGAAGTCTCCGGCGGCGGCAGCGGCATCGGCGTCGCAGCCCTCATCAACGGCACCTGCGACATCGCCAACAGCTCCCGCCATCTCGAGAAGGAGGAGGAGGAAAAGGCCACCGCCAAATACGGTGGTAAGCATCCGATCGAATACCTCGTCGCCTATGATGCACTCGCCATCTACGTGCACCCGAGCAACCCAATGAGCGAAATTTCCGTTGAGCAACTCAGCGACCTCTTCCGCGACGGCGGAAAAATTAGCAAATGGAGCGAACTCGGCGTGACCGTGCCGGGCGCAGCGGATGAAATTGTGCGCGTCAGTCGCCAGAACAACTCTGGCACCTATCATTATTTCCGCGAGGCGGTGCTCGGAAAGAAGTCCGACTTCCGCGCCGGGTCGCGCGATATGTCTGGATCGAAGGATGTCGTCGAACTCGTCGGGAACACTCCCGGTTCCATCGGCTATAGCGGCATCGGCTACAAGACGGACAAAGTGAAAGTTCTTAAAGTCTCCAAGAAGACAGGCGAGCCCTCTGTGGTGCCAACCATCAAAACCGCACTCGACAAGACCTATCCGATTGCACGTCCAATGTTCATGTATGCGCCTCCGGCAGCGAAGCCAGAGGTGGAAGGATACCTGAAATGGATCACCTCCGCACCCGGTCAGGCGATCGTCATAGATAAGGGCTACATCCCGCTCGCGGAGTTCGCACCGAAGGACCAGTAAGCACTCGATTTGAAAAATCAGCGGGCGGCCAATTGTAAGTGCCGTCCGCTCTTTTCATCATAAGAAATCCGATGCACGCCCAGCATAAGCCAGCAACCAAAGAGAGCACAAAAATCGTGTTTCACACGGTTCTCGCGCTTGCCTGTGCAGCGTTGCTAGTCGCACTCGGATGGTTCGTTGCCGGTGGCGCACAGGCCCGCGCAACCAACGGCGCATGGCTCGCGGAAGGCTGGCTCGCGCTCGGTGCATTTGCCGGATTTCTGACAACCGCCTTTCTCACGAGGAGAGGGAGGATTGTGGAGTGGGCTGGTATCTTCTGCTGGCTGGCCGTGCTCGCCGCATTCCCCATTGTCCATGAATTATCAGGGCGCACATTTTGGCCCTATTGCCTGCTCACCTTTACCTTTCTGTTTGCAGCCTTGCATCTTGGGGGATTCCTAGCTTCCGAAATCGGAGGCTTTGCCCACGATGGCTTCATCGAGCGCCCCATCCGTATCGCTGGCATCAGCGCAATTGTCTTCGTCTTTGGCATCGTCTTTTTCGTCTTCCGGGAAGGCGGGCCGATACTCTGGGAGAAGGGAACCAATTTCAGCATCGGGGAATTTTTCGGGAGTTCCGAGTGGTTCCCCACCTCCCTCGGAAACAAACGCTACGGCGTGCTCCTGCTTATCATCGGCACACTGAGTGTGACTGTGGTGGCTATCGTGATCGCCGTTCCGTTCGCGATCGGCGGGGCGATTTTTCTGTCGGAGTTTTGCAGTGGAAAACTGCGGGAGTGGCTGAAGATCATCATCGAGCTGCTGGCCGCCATCCCGAGTATCGTCTGGGGATTCATCGGAATTACTGTGATCAATCCGCTGATCATCAAATGGTTCGGCGTATCCGTCGGTCTGAACGTCTTAAACGCCTCAGTCATTCTCGCGCTCATGGCCATGCCGATCATGGTCAGTATCGGCGAAGATGCGCTCAAGGCCGTGCCCGACAGCTACCGCGAAGCGGCGACCGCGCTCGGTGCCACGCGTTGGCAGATC
>CAMBOD010000262.1 GCA_945868985.1 Prosthecobacter debontii
GGGTGTCGTGGAGTCCGTGAATAGAAAACTTCCCTCACGATGAGGGGCTGTTTAGAAGCACGGTGTTGTTCGCGCATGATCACAATCCGCATTGAAAATCTCACGAAGCGATTTGGCGACGCTGTGGCGTTGCATGGGCTGAATCTGACCATCGGGGCG
The DNA here is from genome assembly GCA_945868985.1 of Prosthecobacter debontii. Lineage (GTDB taxonomy): Bacteria > Verrucomicrobiota > Verrucomicrobiia > Chthoniobacterales > Chthoniobacteraceae > SXWH01. The sequence goes on from CAMBOD010000262.1 coordinate 160, forward strand.
GGGGAGATTTTCTTTTTGCTCGGGCCGAGCGGGTGCGGGAAGACGACGCTGCTGCGGAGCATCGCGGGTTTTTACGAGCCGGAGGAGGGGAGGATTTTGTTTGGCGATGAGGATGTAACACGTCTCGCACCGCATGAGCGGAACACGGGGATGATGTTTCAAAGCTACGCGCTGTGGCCGCACATGACGGTGGCGCAGAATGTGGCGTTTGGTCTCGAGGAGCGGAAGGTGGCGGCGAAGGAAATCGAGCAGCGTGTGGGGGCAGCGCTGGATTCGGTGAAGATGGGGGCGTTTGCGGGGCGGAAGATTAATCAGCTTTCCGGCGGGCAGCAGCAGCGGGTGGCGCTGGCGCGGGCGATGGTGATTCGTCCGCGCTGTTTGTTGCTCGATGAGCCGCTGTCGAATCTCGACACGAAGCTGCGCATCGAAATGCGCGGGGAAATTCGGCGTATTTGCAAGGAGGCCGGGCTGACGGCAATCTATGTGACGCACGATCAAAAAGAGGCGCTGAGTGTCGGTGATCGGATCGCGGTGATGGAGGCGGGGCATATCCGGCAGGCGGGCGCTCCGGCGGAGGTGTATCGCCGCCCGGCTTCGCGATTCGTGGCGGATTTCATGGGCGAGACAAATTTCATCGAGGGAACAGTGACTTCCGTGGACGGCGCGGTGCAGGTGGAGACACCGGTGCGGACTTTCACCGCCACTGCGCACGGATGGACGCCGCAAGCGGGGCTGCGGGTGACTTTGAGCATCCGCCCGGAGGCGTGGTTGCTCGGCACAGATGCAAATGCGACGAATGCCGTGGCGGGTCGTATCCGCGAGCGAGTGTATCTCGGCGAGATGGCGCAGTATCGTTTCGTCGCTGGAGATGTTGGGCTGAAAATCTACGAGCTGAATCCGAAATTCGTCTTCGAGAGCGATGACCGCAATCTCTTTGCGAGCGTCGCGCCGGACGATGTCGTGGTGCTGCCGGTTTAGGGGCTGCTGTTTTTTCCAATTGCCACCATCCGGTGCCGCACGGAGACTGCGCATCACCTACATGCTTGGTTTTTTTGAACGCCAGCGTCTCGTGAAGAAGGGTCTCGCACCCCAAAAAACGAGGCGTCGCCTAACCGAAAGCGAACTCGTCGAGACGCTCGAACGCGGATTCGTTGCGAAAATTATCGTCGTTATTGCAGCTGCGGCGACGTTGCTATGGGTGCTCCTGCTCGGCACGCGCTCGCTGCCATCGGAGACGATGCTGGTGGCGCTGCTCATTTTCGGAACAGCAACCGCGCATCTCTGCCTGAATCGTCGCGAAGTTTGGGCGCAAAACTCCCGGCTGCTCCTGCTCTTTTTGATCATCCTGGGGCATCTCGCTGGGCTGAAATTTTGCCTACTCATGGCGGATGAGGCCCTGCGCCACAGCGGTAATTTGCTGCCCGGTCAGCTCAGTTCGATTGAAAGGCGCGACCTGTGGAGGCTCGCGATTCCCTTCGCTTTTGCGCCTGTGCTGGCGAGCGTCTTGATGGGGCGGACGGTTGGTGTTTTTTCCGCTGTGTTTGTGACTCTGCTGAGCATCCCGGTTTTCGCCAGCGTGAATGACGACCTCGTATTTATCGTCACAAATATGACGATGAGCCTCGTCTGCGGTTTTGTCGCCATTTTCCTGACCGGCGAAGTGCGCAAGCGCGGCGACCTCCCTCGTGCGGGCTTGTTTGTCGGTCTTTCCACGTGGGTGCTCGCGGTGGCGTTTAAGGAAATCAACCTGCTCCATATTTGGGCGCAGGGTGCGGCGATGAACTACCATGCTCTATGGATGCAGAGTGCCGTCGCGGTTGGTGGACCGATTGTGATGGCACTGATCATCGTCGGCGGATTGCCGTGCGTGGAGAGTCTCTTCCGCATCACGACGCGTGTGCGCTGGCTGGAGTTCGCCGACCTCAATCACCCGCTGCTAAAGCGCATGACGCTCGAAGCGCCCGGCACATTCCAGCACAGCCTCGCCGTGGCCAATCTCGCCGAGGCCGCGTGCGAATCCGTCGGCGCGAACGCCACGATGGCTCGCGTGTGCGCGTATTTTCACGACATCGGCAAGCTCGTGAAGCCCGAGTATTTCACCGAGAATATGCGGCACGACCGCAACCCGCACGACGACCTCGCGCCGACGATGAGCGCGCTCATCATCATCGCCCATGTGAAAGAAGGCATCTCCCTCGCGCTCGAACACCGCCTCAATCAGGACATCATAGATGTCATCCAGCAGCACCACGGCACCTCGCTCGTCTTCTATTTTTACAAGCGCGCCATTGATCAGCAACTGGTCGCAAACGGCGGCGGAAAAATCACCTCGATGCACGAAGAGGAACTGCCCGAGGTGAGCGAAAGCAGCTTCCGCTACAGTGGGCCGAAACCACAAACGCGCGAGTCAGCCAGCATTTCACTCGCCGACTCCATCGAGAGCGCAGCACGCAGCCTCGAACGCGTCACACTTCACAAAATCGAGCAACTCATCACTGACATCATCCGCAAGCGCGTCGCCGATGGACAGCTAGACGACTGCGATCTCACTTTCCGCGAACTGGGTGAAATCGCCCAGAGCTTCCGTCATACGCTCAGCAGTATGTTGCACTCACGCGTCGCGTATCCCGAAGACAAGGAAACCAAAGTTCGCCAGCCCCGTGGTGAAGGCGGCCCCCAAAGCAACATCCGCCAACGCCCCGGCGCGAGCGCAGCCTAACTCCCCTTGAACAATAAAATCCTCGCATATGTTCTCGCCGTTTTCTTCATCGTCTTCGGATTGTGGATGACGAAAAAGGCCATCGGCAAAAAGAAATGGGCCGCTAAGCGTGTGATGCTTTGCTTTGCTGGCGTTGGAGGCTTTGCGGCAGGCGGCTACTGCGTATTCGCTGCGCGAAAATTTTAGCGCGCTAGCGTGTCCGTGAGTTTTTTCGCGATGGCTAGGAAGGATTGCGCGATGGCGCTGGTGAGGTCGGCGGCGGTGATGGGTTTGCCTCGGTCGCCGGATTCGCGGGTGGCGATGTCAATGGGCACCTGACCGAGCAGAGGGACCTGCACGCGGTCGGCTTCTCGCTGGCCGCCGCCGCTGCCGAAGATGTCGTAGCGCACGCCGTCGCTCGGGCTGAGGAAGTAACTCATGTTTTCCACGATGCCGAGCACGGGGACGTTCACTTTTTGAAACATCGTGACGGCTTTGCGCGCATCAATGAGCGCGACTTCCTGCGGCGTGGTGACGATGACTGCACCGGCGAGCGCGACGGTCTGCACGATGGTGAGCTGGATGTCGCCGGTGCCGGGGGGGAGGTCGAGGATCAGGTAGTCGAGGTTGCCCCAATTTACCTGTCGCAAAAATTGCTGTGTGTATTTCGTCACCATCGGCCCGCGAAGAATCGCCGGCGCGTCGTCATCGAGCAGGAAGCCCATGCTCATCAACTTTAATCCGTATCGTTCGACGGGGATGATGCGGTTGTCTTCGTCGGCAAAAGGCCGTTCGTTCACACCGAACATCAGGCCGATGCTCGGCCCATAGAGGTCGCAATCACACAAGCCGACCGCTGCGCCTTGCGCCTGCAAAGCACACGCGAGATTCGCGGCGACGGTGCTTTTCCCCACGCCGCCCTTGCCGCTGGCGACGGCGATGACGTGCTTCACGCCGGGGATGGAAGTCTGCGGCATCGTCTGTGCGCCAATCGGTTGTTGGGCGGGCGCGGTGATATCTATGCGGACGACCGCGCTCGTGACGCCGGGTATCGCCGAGATCGCTGCTTCGGCGTTTGCTTTGATCTGCGCAGGCACAGCCGGGTCGGTAGTGGCCATCGCCATTTGCACAAAGACTTCGCCATCGTCCATGCGCACATCCTTCACAATTCCAAAGCTGACAATATCCCGGCTGAACCCCGGGTATTTTACTGTGGCAAGCGTGGCGCGAATTTCGTCGGTAGTAGGCATGGGCGCGAGACGGAAGCGGCGACGGGGCGACGATGCAAGCGCGGAGCTTTAATCTTCCGGCGCAGCAAGTGCGTCGTTCGTGGATTTGGCCAAGGTGTGGAGCTTCGCGATCTCGTCTTTTGTCGGGGCGCTGTGATCTTCTTTGATGGCCATACGACGGACTTCGCGGAGGTTCGCGTCGAGGAGGGCCCAGAGTTTTGTTTTTTTGAAACTTGGGTTCAGCGTGCTGATGCGGTCGGCGAAGTATTCGAGGACGGTGGGCTGGATGAGAAGTGCGGCGCGCTCGGCGCTGTAATGCTCGGCGACGATTCCGGTGGCGATTTCGAGTCCGCGCCACCAGCCGCCGAGCGAAACGAGATGGGCGATTTCCTCGTCCTTGAGTGCGAGCATTCCCTGCTCGACGTCGCGCTGCGTGCC
>CAMBOD010000263.1 GCA_945868985.1 Prosthecobacter debontii
GTCGCGTGCGCCGAGATAGATCACTTTCATCGCCTGCAAAGCCTCGGCGACTTCCACGGCGATGGCGTCGCTGTTCACGCGGAAAGTGCGCCCTTCACCATCGAAACCAATCGGCGGCACGATGGGGATCGCGCCGTCGTTGAGTAGCAGCTGAAGGAGTTTCGTGTCCACGCGCTCGACCTTGCCGGTGTGCTGAAAATCCACGCCGCCCAGAATTCCTGCGGGGTGCGCGATGATCACATTTGCGTAGGCGGCGCGCAGATCCACGCTCGTAAGACCTTGCATGATGTCGTTCATCAATGTCGTCGCCGCATCGAGCGAAACTTTGAGCGTCGCTTCATCGGTGATGCCGGTGCCGTTCGTATTGCTCGGCTTCACGCCGCGCTCGGCGGCAAGCTTTTCAATTTGCGCCGCTGCACCGTGAACGAGCACGACGCGCACGTTCAGCGAACGCAGCACGGCGAGGTCGAGCAGGATGGTGGAGAAATTTGGCGACGCCACGACCTCGCCATCCACCGCGATGACGAATGTCTTTTCGCGGAAGCGAGGGACGTAAGTAAGAATGCCGCGCAGATCGGAGACTTTCATTGAAGTCGGTCGTTTGTGCGCCAAACGCGCCGCGCGGAAAAGCGCAATCTGCGAATTACTTTGCTTTGGCCTCGTAGCCTTTCGCGGGCTTGCCGTCGTCGCCGAGTTTTCCGGTGGCCCACAGCACGCCGCGTGTCACAAGATCGAGATAGCGCTCATCAGCGACTGTCGCAGTGTTGTGGCCGATGCTCGTCGAAAAGACGCGCGTCTTCTTCGGGCCGTATTCATTGGTCCAGACGACGACGTTGTCCGCATTACCCTGCTTGCCTCTCGCCAAAATCTTGGCGGACAGAATATGGACGTTGTTGTAAAGCTCTTCATTCCCCGTCGTCCAATCGGCGAGGCCCTTCGTGATTGGCGATTCTTTGTCCGTGAATGTGATCGCAATCGGCTGCTGCGGGCCGTGGCCCGTGGACTGCAAGCCGAGATACTCAAACCAGCGCGCGTTCTCCGCTCCCGCAGTCACCGGCTTGTTGATACTGCCAAACCGGTAGCTGTGCATGGCGCAGTGGAGATTCACACCGGGGATGCCGTCCACATGAGGCTGGAGCACGCCCGTGATGACCTCGGGGCTATTCTGGTTCGAGGCACATTCGTTGTGGATGACCAGGTCGTATCCCTTCGCGTAGTCCGGCTTCCCGTAAATCTCGAGCGGGGGTTTAGTGCTCGTGTCCGCGCTGTAAACGATGTCCACGATCACATTGGCGCGAGCTTCGAGGCCCTGCTTGAGCACGTCCTTTTGTTTTCCGTATTCGTGGCAGCACCCTCCGGTGACGAGCAGGGCTTTGAGCGGCTTCATGTCTTCGGCGAAGAGCACGGACGTGGAGAGGAGTGTGGCGAACAGCGCGATGGTGGTTTTCATGTGGTGGTAAAATGGAACGCCCAGCGGAATATGTGCGAAGGCTCTCAGGAGCAACCACAGAAACGCAGGAACCTTTGAATGCGTTTTTACGATTCTATGTGATTCGAGAGTTGCGCGGCTTGCGTGCTTCCGTAGGATGCGCCGCGATAATTACGTCGCTTGTCCGTGCGCGGATGAGCATCACCATTAAACAAGACACTTTTTGCCATGGCCTCCGCCGCTAAAGCTAAACAACTCGATTTCGCCAAAACGCCCATCAATTCCAAACTTTCTGCACAGCAGAAAGTCCGGCTCCTCACCGAAATGGTGCGCATCCGCAGGTTCGAAACCGAATCGCTCCGCCAGTATCAGGCCAAGAAAATGGGCGGCTTCCTCCATCTTTATAATGGGCAGGAGTCCGTCGCCGTCGGATGCGTATCGCTCATGGGCGACGACGACCACGTCATCACCGCCTACCGCGACCACGGCCATGCTCTCGCAGTCGGAATGACCATGAACGAGTGCATGGCCGAATTGTTTGGTAAGGTCACCGGCTGCTCGAAAGGTAAGGGCGGCTCGATGCACTTCTTTGCGCCGGACAAGAATTACTGGGGCGGTCACGGCATCGTCGCCGGCCAAACACCACTCGGCCTCGGCCTCGCCTACGCGCTGAAATACAAGGGCGTGAAAGGCGCGGCGATGTGCTTCATGGGCGACGGCGCGGTGAACCAGGGGTGCTTTTACGAGAGCCTGAACATGGCCGCGCTTTTTGAAATCCCGGTCGTCTATATTATAGAAAACAACGGCTACAGCATGGGCACGAGCCTTGCGCGCAGTTCGTCATTTAAGAGCTGCCTCGCCGAACGCGCCGAGGGTTTCAATATCGCGTGGGCGCAGTGCAACGGCACCGACATCTACGAAGTCCGCGCCAACGTGCAGACCGCCATCGAGCGCGCGCACAACGAAAGCAAACCGACCGTTCTCGAAATCGCCACCTACCGCTACTACGGCCACTCCGTCGCCGATGCGAAACACACCGGCGGCTACCGGCAGAAAGAGGAAATCGAGCACTACAAACAAAACCACGATCCGATTCAGGTCTTCAAACGCCGCCTGATCGAAGAAGGAACGCTGACCGAGGAAAAATACGAGCAACTCGACGAAGCCGCCAAAGCCGAGGCCGCAGCCGCCGCGCAATTCGCCGACGAAAGCCCGATCCCCAGCGAGGAAAGCATCACCCAGGATGTTTATTTTGAAGTGGACCGCCAGACCGAAGCCGGCCGCACGGGCAAACACTTCTTCAATTCCTAACCGCCGGATTTTTCACCGGCCCGACTCAACTTTTAGATTTTTTGTAAGACATGGCACTCATCGAATACCGCGACGCACTCAACCAGGCATTTGCCGAAGAAATGGAACGCGACCCGAACGTCGTCCTCATGGGCGAGGAAGTCGCCGAATACGACGGCGCGTATAAAGTCACACGCGGACTCTGGCAGCGTTTCGGCAGCAAGCGCGTGATGGACACGCCGATTTCCGAGGCGGGCTTCATCGGCATGGGCATCGGTGCATCCATGCTCGGCATCCGCCCCGTGATGGAGCTGATGTTCTGGAGCTTTGCCGCCGTGGCGTGGGATCAAATCATCAACAACGCCGCGCAAGTCCGCTACATGAGCGGCGGCCTCATCAATTGCCCCATCGTGATAAGAGGCCCCGCAAACGGCGGCACGAACGTCGGCGCGACCCACTCGCACAACCACGAAAACTTCCTCGCCAACATCCCCGGCCTGAAAGTCGTCTGCCCCGCAACCGCCTACGATGCGAAGGGCCTGATGAAATCCGCCATCCGCGACAATGACCCCGTCATGTTCATGGAAAACACGCTTCTCTACGGCGAAAAAGGCGAGGTGCCCGAGGCGGAATATCTCATCCCGCTCGGCAAAGCCGACGTGAAACGCGAAGGCACCGATATTTCGCTCATCGCCCACGGACGCGCCGCGCTCACCGCGCTCAAAGCCGCCGAACTTCTCGCCGCCGAGCACAACATCAACGCCGAAGTTGTGGACTTGCGCAGCATCCGCCCGCTCGATGAAGAAGCAATCCTCGCCAGCGTCCGCAAGACCCACCGCGCCGTTTACATCGAGGAAAATAAACCGTTCTGCGGAGTCGGTGCGCAAATCGCCTCGATGCTTCAGGAAAAAGCATTCGACGATCTCGACGCACCAGTTCTTCGCATCAGCTCGATGGACGCGCCTGCGATCTACAGCCCCGAGTTGGAAAAGAAACAGCTCCCGCGCCCGCTCGATATCGTCGAGAAGGTGCTGAGCATCTGCTAGCACAAGCACCGCGCGATGAATGCCGCGTCACAACCCCCGATAGACGCCCACGTTCATCTCGTCGGCAACGGTCGCAGCGGCTCCGGCTGCTGGGTGAAACTCGGCGCGACATGGTGGCAAAAACCGATGGGCGCATACATGCTCCGCCACATCGGTCTGCGCGGGATTTCACTGCACGCGCCGGACTTTGACGAACGCTACGTCGCACATCTGCTGGGGCTCGTGCGCGAATCATCCCTCGGTGCTGTCGTGCTCCTCGCACAGGACGAAGTGTATTCCGCCGACGGCATAAAAATGGACGCGGGCTCCTTCTACGTGCCGAATGACTACGTGCTGCGGCTCGCGCGAGAGCATCCCGAATTTATCCCCGCCGTGAGCATCCACCCTGCACGCGCCGATGCGCTGGATGAATTGGAGCGCTGCCTCGAAGCTGGTGCGGCGGTTTTGAAAATGCTGCCCAACTGCCACAACGTGGACTGCAACGATCGACGCTACCGCAAATTTTGGGAACGCATCGCCGAAGCGCAACTGCCGTTGCTCGCCCACACCGGCGGCGAGCACACCGCGCAGGTGATCAATCACGCTTTCTCCGACCCGCGATTGTGTCCGTCAAGTTTCAGCAAAAAGAGTGGGTCATAGAGGAGAGGAGAGGTTGTTGATGGTTGTGGGTTATGGGGGAACTAGGCGGCTAGTTGGAGAGAGGGTTTGAGGAGGTCGCGAAGCGGTTGCATGTCGAGATAGACAGGG
>CAMBOD010000264.1 GCA_945868985.1 Prosthecobacter debontii
CACCGGTTGCACGAAATTCAAACTCATGCCCGCAAAAGGCATCTTCGCCCTCGGGGTCGGCCATGTGCGGCGGAAAGTGATCGAGCCCGGCGACAAGACCGACGAGCGTGCAAAAATGATCCCCGTCGGCATCGTCCAGTTGACCGACCTCGAATGGGAAGTCCTCCTCGCTTTGAAACGCGAGCTCACGCTCGATGAAGTGCGCCTCGGCCTCTGGGTTACACGCGCCGCCGAGGCTGGTGTGGATTTTGAGACGTTCTGCCGCGTCGCGGAAGACCTCAACCAGCGTCAGGTCATCGGACGCTTTTCGACTTTCCTTGAACACGTCAAACCGAGCGCAAGCGGCCAGCGCGTGACGAAATTCAACGCGCTCTTCCACTGGCGCGTGCCCGTCGGTCGCGAAGTCGAGGCAGGCGGCGAAGTCGGTCGTCACCCTATCCTCACACACTGCTACTGGCGCGAGGGCGGCCCGGATTTCAACAACGTGAACATCATGGCCGTCTGTCACGGCACCGAGAAGGAGCGCGTCTTCGCGCACAAGGCGGCGATCGACGCGCACCTCGCGAGCATCGGCATCCCGGTGGACTACACGAACGTCTTTTGGGGTGGCCGCAGCGAAATCAAGCCCAGCGAAATCTCGCCCAAAGTGCATCGCGAATGGCTCGCCAAATACGCCGAGCCGGCGTTGGCGAGCTAGGGCTTCGCCGTTTCTTTCCAGCCGAAGATATTCCTCGCGCCTTCGAGCACGCGCTCGACGACGGCTTCGCGCTGGAGGCCCGTGCTATCCACGCTGAAGTCGGCGGCCTCTTCGTAAAGTGGCTGGCGTTCGGCGAGCATGGTTTCTACGCGCTCAAGGGGATTTTCCACCTGGAGCAGCGGGCGTTGTTTATTGTGCGCAACGCGGCGGAAAATTTCGTCGGGGTCGGCTTTCAAAAGCACCACCCAGCCGAGTTTGTGGAGCAGCGGAAGATTGCGCGCTTGTGTGACGATTCCGCCGCCGGTCGCGATGATGTGACCTCGCCCTCCAGCCAGCGATGCGAGCGCCGCCGTTTCGCGTTCACGGAAATACGCCTCACCGTGCTTCGCAAAAATGTCCTTAATCGGCATCCGGGCGCGTTCTTCGATGATGGTGTCCGTGTCCATAAAACGAAACTTCAGCCGCTTCGCGAGCATCCGGCCAATGGCCGATTTTCCGCTGCCCATGAAACCAATGAGGACAATGTTTTCGCGGGGCAGCGATGGAAGTTCGGACGACATGGCAGGTGAGGAAAACTGAATGCGAGTCGAATGTCGAACGCACATCATCAAAGCTCACAGCGCACTCGACACCCGCTGTGCGGCATATTTCACTCACGCGGATGAAAACAGACGCGCAAGTCGCAGTCATCATGGGCAGCAAGTCCGATTGGGAGACGATGAAGAACGCCGTCGAGATGCTGGAGAAATTCGGCATCCCGCACGAGTCGCGCATCGTCTCCGCGCATCGCACGCCGGATTTGCTTACAGAGTTTGCGAAAGCCGCAGCAGGGCGGGGGATTCAGGTAATCATCGCCGGTGCCGGCGGTGCGGCGCACCTGCCCGGAATGGTCGCGGCGCACACGCATTTACCGGTGCTCGGTGTGCCGGTGCAAAGTCGGGCGCTGAGCGGGTTGGATTCGCTGCTCAGCATCGCACAAATGCCCGGCGGAATTCCGGTGGGGACGCTGGCCATCGGCGAGGCGGGTGCGAAAAACGCGGGCCTGCTCGCGGCGGGGATCCTCGCGCTGCACGACACACGCGTGCGCAAGGCGCTGATTGCCTTTCGCAAAAAGCAGACGAACGACGTGCTGGGGCAGAAGTTGCCATGAGCGGGCCGATTCTTCCGGGTGCAACTCTTGGCGTGATGGGCAGCGGTCAACTCGGGCGCATGTTTGCCATCGCAGCGCGTCGCATGGGCTATCGCGTGATCACATTTTCACCGGATTGCGACACTCCGACCGGACAGGTCGCCGATGACGAAGTGACGGCGCGCTACGACGATGAAGCTGCTGTGCGTGCGTTTGCGAAGCGCGTCGCGGTGCTTACGTTCGAGTTTGAAAACGTGCCGTCGCAAACAGTCGAGTGGGCGGCGGCGCATTGCCCCGTTCGGCCAGCGGGTCGTGTGCTGCACATCTGCCAGCATCGTTTGCGGGAAAAGGAATTTCTCTCCGGCGCCGGATTGCCGGTCGCGCCGTTCCGTCGTGTCGAGAGCGCGCTGCAGCTCGCAGACGCTGCGCGTGAAATCGGTCTGCCGGGCGTGCTGAAGACCGCAGCCTTTGGCTACGACGGCAAAGGCCAGCGCAAGCTCGCGCCAGGCGACGATCTCGCGGCGGCGTGGGTGCCGTTCGACGGACAACCAGCGGTGCTCGAAAAATTCATCACTTTCGAGCGCGAGATTTCTGTGCTCGTCGCGCGCGGCGTGGATGGCGAAATCGCGACGTGGCCGGTGTGCGAAAACGAACACGCGAATCACATTCTCGACATCACCTACTGCCCGGCGCGTATCCCCGCCGCAGTCGCGGAGCAGGCGCGCTCGCTCGCTTGCAAAGTGGCGGCTGCCCTCGATCTCGTCGGCGTGCTCGCTGTGGAAATGTTCCTTTTGGCCGACGGCCAGATTGTGATCAACGAACTCGCCCCGCGTCCGCACAACAGCGGACACTTCAGCTTTGACGCGAGCGTCACTTCGCAATTCGAGCAGCAGGTGCGCTCCGTGTGTGGCCTACCGCTCGGCGGAACGGAATCGCTCAGCCCCGCTGCGATGGCGAATTTGCTCGGCGACGAATGGGCGAACGGCGAACCGAACTGGGCCGCCGCGCTCGCCGTGCCGGGCGTGAAGTTGCACCTCTACGGCAAGGCCGAGCCCAAGCAGGGGCGGAAAATGGGGCACCTCACTGCTTTTGGCGCGACCGTGGAAGAAGCCGCTGCTGCCGTCCGCGACGCTCGCGCAGCGTTACAGCGCAAATGAAGACGCAGATCGCGCCAGTCCGAACATCTACTCAGCGCGCCGATGCCATCGAGGCGGCTGTATATTTGCTCACTGGAGGATACCCGGTCGCGTTGCCAACCGAGACCGTCTATGGTCTCGCCGCGTGGGCGCTGAATCCCGAGGCAGTGCTGCGCATTTTCCAAGTGAAAGAGCGTCCGAAGTTCGATCCGCTGATCGTCCATCTGCCGAATCAGGACTGGTTGAACAATCTCTGTGTCATTCACGATGAAGACTTGGATTTGGTGCAAAGTCTCGTCGCACGTTTCTGGCCCGGCCCGCTCACGCTTGTCCTGCCTCGAAATAAAATCGTGCCGGATTTGGTCACAGCCGGACTTCCCACCGTGGCTGTTCGCATGAGTGCGGAGCCTGTTTTTAAAGAAGTCATCGAGGGCTTCGGTCAGCCGCTCGCAGCACCGAGTGCGAATCGCTTTGGTCGAATCAGCCCCACGACAGCCGCTCACGTTTACGAAGAACTGAATGAGCGCATCCACCTCATCGTGGATGACGGTCCGTGCGAATATGGAGTCGAAAGCACCATCGTAATGCCGACCAAAGGCAAGCTGTGGATTTTGCGCGACGGCCCCGTGACCCGCGCGCAGCTTTCGGAGTTTGGAGAAGTCGAAACACAGCACCGCAAAAAGATGCCGCATGGTCCCGGGCAGCTCAAAAGCCATTACGCACCCCGTGCGCGGCTCACACTTTTGAAGCATGATGAGGCGCCTCTTCCCGCCGGGAAAGGTCCAGTGGGATTGCTTGCGTGGTGCAGCGCGCCACAGGCGAAAGGTTTTGCCCATGTCGAAATCCTCAGCCGCACGGGGAACTATCAGGAGGCCGCCTCCACGCTTTTCGCCAAGCTCCGCATTCTCGATTCGATGGGCATGAATCGCATCATCGCGGAGTCTGTTTCCGAGGAGGGGCTCGGCATCGCAATCATGGATCGCCTCCGCAAAGCATCGGGCAATGGCTGATTCCAAACTCCCTCGCACAGGCAAAGCCACCGCCATCGTCGGCCTCGCCGTGATGTGTTCGCGCGTGCTCGGTCTCGTGCGCGAAGTTCTCTTCAACACGCTCTTTGGCACGAAGACGCTGCAATATTTTCTCACCGCGTTCCGCGTTCCAAACTTGCTCCGCGATCTATTCGCCGAGGGCGCGCTTTCGACCGCGTTCATCACGGTTTTTTCAAAAAAGATCGCCACCGAGGGAGAGCCCGCCGCGTGGAAACTGGCAAACCGCATCGGCACGCTCACGCTCGTCGTGATGGGTATCATCACGGTGCTGGGAATGATCTATTCGACGCAACTCGTCGGCCTCGTCGCTGGCGGATTCACCGGCGAGGACGCGGCGCTTACTTCGGAACTCACGGCTGTGATGTTCCCGTTCATCCTCATGGTGTCTCTCGCTGCGCAGGTGATGGGGATGCTGAACGCAAAAAACGTCTTCGGCTGGCCCGCGATGGCGTCTTCGTTTTTCAACATCGGCAGCATCGTTGGCGG
>CAMBOD010000265.1 GCA_945868985.1 Prosthecobacter debontii
GGAGCCGGGGAAACTCACGACCCGCTTCGACATAGCGCAGGCGGTGCTGAAGGACTTCGTCACGCGCCGCCCGAGTGACCGCATTGGCCTCGTGGTTTTCAGCGGCGTGCCCTACCTCGTGGCTCCGCCCACGATGAATCATGACTATATTCAAACTCAGATAGACCGACTGCACATCGGGCTCATCAACGAACTAGGCACGGCCATCGGCGATGCGGTCGGCATCGCGGTGAAGCGGCTCGGCACGGTGAAGAGCAAATCGAAGATCGTCGTGCTGCTGACGGACGGCGACAACAACAAGTCTGAGCAGTTGGAGCCGCTCACCTCCGCGCACTTCGCTAAATCCGAAAGCATCCGACTTTACACCATCGGCATCGGCAGAAATGCGGAGTGTGATTTACCAGACTTTGATCGCGATACGGGGAAGCTCAGACTCGGGCCGAGTGGCAGGCCGATGGGCATCATCACGCGGCTACAACCACCGAACTACGTGGTGCTCGAAAAGATGTCGAACCTCACCGGAGGCAAGAGCTACACGGCCACGAATCGTCAGGAACTCGACACCGTTTACGCGAACATTGATCGCCTCGAAAAGACGGAGAAAAAGCTGAAACGCCATCGCACTTACACGCCGCTCTATCACTTCCCACTGCTCGCTGCGATTGCTCTGCTGCTGCTCGAACTGGTGCTCGCGAACACACGATTCCGCCGCCTGCCATGATTGCCTCGATTCTCATTTTCGCCGCTCCGCGCTGGCACTGGCTCACCGCCGGTGCGGTCGTGCTGCTGGCTGCGTTGATATGGTTTTCCGCGAAGGCGCGACGTCGGCAGCTTTCGGTTTTTGCAGATGCTTCACTTCTCGCCTCGCTGCTTGGTTCGCATAGTGCCGCGCGGCGTATCGTAAAGAACACGATCCTTTTTCTCTCGCTAATCTTCCTCGGGCTTGCGCTCGCGAGACCGCAGTGGGGCGAGGTGAAAGACGAGGTTCAGCGCAAGGGTGAGGATGTCGTGTTCTTGATTGATACCTCGAAATCCATGCTCGCCGCCGATGTGCGACCGAACCGTCTGGAGCGCGCGAAGACGGCGATGCGCGAGTTTATTCACAGATACGCGAAGGGCAGCGTGGGTCTCGTGGCGTTTGCGGGCGACTCCTTCCTGCTGTGTCCGCCGACGATGGACTACGATGCGTTTGAAGAGGAAGTGGGCGAACTGGACACCGACGCCATTCCACAGCAGGGAACCAACATCGCGGCGGCGATCTTTTCCGGGAAAAAGGCGTTTGATAAATCCGACCGCAGGAAAGTGCTCGTGCTGCTCACAGACGGCGAGGATCTCGATCAACTCGGCATCAAAGCGGCGGAAGAAGTGGCCAAGGAAGGTGTGACGATTTTCAGTATCGGCTTGGGCACTACGGGCGGTGCGCTCATTCAGGTGCCGCAGTTGAACGGCACACTCGCGCCGCTACTTGACGAACGAAACCAGCCGGTGACAAGCCGTCTCGACGAAGCAACTTTGCGCACCATCGCGGAAACGACGGGCGGGACTTATCGCAGGCTCGACAGCGTGACCGGCGGCATGGCCGACGTAGCGCTCGCGCTGCGCGACGCGGAGAAAAAGCCCGGCGGCATCGAGCGGCGGCGCGGCGTGGATCGTTATGAATGGCCACTCGCTGTTGCCATTTGCCTTCTCGTCGTGGAATCTCTGCTCACAACGCGCCGACGCGCGAAACCGCTGCAATGAAAAACCAACTCGCCGCCATCGCGCTCCTCATCGCCGCGCCGGCTTTTGCCGCGCAACGCGGGGCGCTCGATCTTTACAACGAAGGCGTGGGTGCGCTTCGACGCGGAGAGTTGCGCGACGCGGAAAGCACGCTACGCGAAGCAGCGCAGACGAACAGCCCTGCGGTGCAGCCTCTGGCGCTCTACAATCTCGGTCACGTCCGCTTTCAGCAGGGAAAGGAAACGCTGAAGGGCGAAGGAAACCGCCAGCAATTACTCAACAGCGCAGAGGCCGCGGCAGCCGTGGCACAGGAGGCGATCCGTAGTTCGCAGGAAGCACTCAAAGGCGGCGCGCTCGAAGAAATCATCGGCGCCTACATGGAGGCGCGCAGCGCCCGTAAACAGCTTCGCACTTCGCGGGATGAAACGACCCGCGCGATGGATCTCCAAGGCAGCGCGCTGTGGCGCTGGCGTCGCTCGGTGGGTGATTTTCACGGCGCGCAGGAACTCGATCCTTCCAACAAGGATGCGGGCTTCAACGCGGACGTGGTCGAGCGGCACATCAAGGAATTGCTGAAGTCACTCGATAAGGTGAAGGAGCAAAATGAAGAGCTCTCGGAGCAACGGCAAAAACTCGGCGAATTGATGAAAGAAATGCGTGGGAAAATCCCGAAGTCCATGCAGCGCCAGAGCGATTCGGAGGAGGACGAAGAAGATGAGGAGGATGAGAAGCAGCCTGACGGCCAGAAGGAGGAGGAGAATCAGAAGCCACCGAAAGCGGGATCCAAACAGGAGCAGCGTATCGGCGGGGAGCGCGAGGTTTCGCAAGATATGGCGAAGCTGCTGAGGGAAATGCTGAAGCGCCGCACGATGCAACTCGGCGACAAAGAGGACGGTTTACGCCCCGGTGAGAAAAAAGGGATGAATGGTCTTATCTTTGGTGACGAGACACGCAAACCAGAGCAACGAAAAGGGAGGAACTGGTAATGAAGGATGACGAATTTCAGATGATGAATTGTTCGCGCCGATTCTCTGTGTCGCGGATTTTGTTCTGCGTTTTGTTTGCGGTGTTGCTGTCGGTTTCTGCGCTCGCACAACTAGGCGGCGAAATCGCTCCGGGGACGAGTGCGGCGTTTGAGCCTCAGACGGGCCGCGTTGGACGGCCCGTCGAATATCGAGTCACTGTCACCGGCCCCCAGACTTCGAGGACGCTGCCGACGCCGCCAGTGGTTGCGGGGCTGTCGCTCGTTTATTCAAACCAGACCACGTCGGTGCAATTTCTGAACGGACAGGCGGTGCAGACGACCACTTTTCGATACACCGCAACGGCGACACGCGAGGGCGAACTGACTGTGCCGGGATTTGAAATGGCTGTGGGCGCTCAGCGCGTGAGTGTGCCGAGTGCCACGCTCAATATAGTCGCGCCGCTGCCGGGCGAAGCTGCGTATCAGCCGGTGCGTGCGGTGATTGATTTGCCGAAGCGTGACTTTTTTCTCGGGGAGACAATCCTCGCGCGATTGCTCGTGATGGATACGCCGGACGAGACGCCGCAATTCGTAGCGAATGTGAGCAAGACGAGCGGGACGGTGGTTTTTCGCACGGAGCTGCGGACGCGGCGCGAGCAGTTTGTTTGGGAGGGGAAGCCCGCGAGCGGTTTGGTGATGCCTTTGCAAATCACGCCGATTGTGGAGGGCGAAACCGAGTTGAACAGCGAGGTGAGCGTTCATGCGCAGAAGCTCGATCCGGTGGGACGGCGCAGCGGTTTCGCGGGGCAGCAATTGATCATGACGCAGCCGGCGACACTGCGGGTGCTGGCTTTGCCGCGCGTCGGGAGACTGCCCGGTTTCAACGGCGGCATCGGGCGTTTCACGCTGGGAAAACCCGTTCTTTCGGCGACAGAAATCGAAGCAGGCGAGCCGCTCACACTCACGCTGACGTTGAGGGGCGAGGGAAATATCGAGGGCGTGCCTGCGCCGGAATTCACGGACACCACAGACTGGCAGGCTTACAAGCCGACAAGCGATTTCCAGCGCGGCGAAGATCCGACACAGCCTGGCGGAACGAAGATTTTTACCTACACGCTCGTCGCACGACGCGAAGGAAAAATGGGGACGCCGCCGTTGCCGATGAGTTATTTTGACCCGGCGAAACGCGAATTTGTGGACATCACGGTGCCGCCGGTTCCGGTCGTCGTGAAAGCATCCACTGCCGCGCCCGTCGCCGTGACTGCGCAAAAAGAAACACCATCGCCTGCGGAAGAAGCCGCACGCGAACGCGAACCGGTAATGACGGGATTGGAGGAAAAGCCGGGACGCTGGCTGACGAGCGCAAGCCCCGCATTTTGGAAGCCATGGTTCCTCGCGCTGCAAGCCGCGCCGCCCGCGCTGTTGCTGTTGTTGTGGGCATGGCGGAAGCGTCAGGAATATGTCGCAGCACATCCGGAATTCATCATCCGTCGTCGCGCACGCAAAGCCGCGCGCAAGGCACTGGCGCAGGCGCGCGCTGCGGCGCGCCGCGGAAACGCGCCGGAGTTTCTGAGGGCCGGAGTGGGCGCGCTTTGCGAAGCGGCGGCTCCGCTCGACTCGACTCGCGCCGGTAGTCTGACGCGCGGCGAAGTGCTCCACGCCTTACGCGACGATGAGCGCGCAACACTCGCAGCGCGTGCAATTTTCGACCACGCAGAGGCGACGAAATATACGGCCGCAGCAGCCGAAATCCCAAAACCCGCCACGCTGCTGCCCGATCTGGAACACGCGGTGGAA
>CAMBOD010000266.1 GCA_945868985.1 Prosthecobacter debontii
TCGGGTTTCAGACGCACCCTCGGCTGACCGATAGGGCGTCCACCACGTCACTGACTGAACGAGTAAGACTAAAACTGGCGGGCGGAAGATGCCGATCTGCCATGGAATGGCGAGCGTTTTTTTTGCCTCAGTGAACAAGCGCACAGCAGTCGCCCCATGTGAGACTGAACTGCGCCCATACGGAGTGGTCGTCGCCGAAGGCTGCGGAGTGGTCGTAGTTGTATTGAATTTTAAAGCGAACGGGCAGGGTTTCGGTCGGGTGCCATGTGATGGCGGGGGAGATGCGCCAGCGTTCACTCTGGCCGGTTTCCGCTGTGCCGCTGATGTATTCGCCGCGCAGATGTGTCTGCACTTTCCCGGAGGGGAGGCCGTAGGTGATTTCGGTGTAGGCGCCGAAGTCGGTGAAGTCGCGGCGCGTTCCGGTTTCGTTTGCGGTGCCGTGTTGGCGGAGGAAAAGTTCGGTGCGCCAGCGGAGGTATTGGCCGGGGTTTGCGTGAGGGTTGAAACTCAGCACGCCATCGGGTCGCCAGAAATACTCGGTGTGCAGGCCGTAGAGTTGGGTTTGTCGTTCGGCGTTATTGCGGCCCCACGCGCCAGATGCGCCGATTTCATAGCGTGTGTTGCTTTTGGGAACGTAGCTGAGTGTGTAGTCGGCGACTGCCGCCCAGTCTTGAAAAAGTGCGCCCTCAGAGGAGAAGGGCGTTTCCTCTTCCTCCTCGCCCTCTTCGTTTTTGTCCGGCACAGCGCCAAAGGCTACGCTGAGTCGATCTTCCCAGCCAGCAGGCAGGCGGCGCAGCACGGGCAGGGAAAATTCTCCGCCGTAGAGGGTAAGCGAGTCGTCGCCAAGCATGCGGCCGTTTGCCAGATACTGATCAATGAAGGTGAAGTCGTGCGGATGCAGTGTTTGCTGGTAGCCAAAGCGAGGGTAAAAGCGGCCTGCTTTCAGTTGGGATTCGAGCGGGAGGGAGTGGAAGGTTGCGTAATATTCCTCGAATTCATCCGCCCAGCGATCATCGAGATCCACTTTTGCGACATAGTAGGCGAAGGCGGTGACATTCGGACCGAACTTTGCTGAGAGTGAGAATTCGACATTTTGAATGGTGAAACCGTTCCGATCCGGATCGTGGTGCCCGACGGCGAGTGCGCCTTCCTCGGCAGAGGAAGTGCCGAATGCGGATTGGAAATTCAACTCGGGATAAAGCCATCCACCGAGGCTGACGCCGCCGCCCGTGAGCAAATTCAATGGACAGCAGTCGCCGCTGGATGTCGTTTCTCCTGCCATTGCTTCCGGTGAGAAAATGGCAATCAGTGAGGCTGCGGATGCTTTGGTAATTATGGAGAAACGTTGTGTAGATTTCATAGTCAAGTGGCAGGGACTTTAAGCAAGCAGCACATTGCCTGTCCAGCATTATTGCAACCCTGTGGCGTTAACTGGCGAGCCAAATGAGTGAATACTGAGCGACTTTATGTCAGTGAGATGAGCGCGACCATCCGCCCCGTTTGTCCTTTTTCGAGGCGGTAGCTGTAGTAGCGGGCGACGTTCTCCGCGGTGCAGGTGCCGCAATCATGGATTTGGCCGATGCCTGCCGCATGGCACTGGCGCAGGATTTCTGCGGCGAAATCGTTTTCGTAGTGGGGCGGGCGGATGCAGGGGCCGATTTGGGCGACCATGCGCGCGGGTTCGCAGCCAAACTCGGCGACCATGCGCGCTATCGTGGCGGTGACGATGCCGAGTTCCGTTCCTTTTTTCCCGCTGTGCACGCAGCCGATGGCGCGACGAACGGGGTCCACAAGCCAGACGGGGGCGCAGTCGGCGACATAGATGCCGATGCAGACGCGCGGGTCGTCGGTGATGAGGGCATCCACTGCCGGCACGGGTGTCGGCGTATCGGCGCGCACGATGGCGACGTTTGCGCTGTGGATTTGTTCTGCGGTGATGAAATGCCGCGCACCGAGTCCGAGCGAGGCGCGCAATTCGGTGTGTGGGTTTTGCAGTCGTGCGAGTGCAGTCTCGCGGTCGGTCTTCACATCCAAGCCCGGCACACGCTGCGTGAATGCGTGGATGACGGGCAATGCCAACAGCGCGGGGAAGGTTTCGTGAGGGCAAGGGCGCATGTCGCGGCGGCTACTCTTCGCGCAGGGCGGCTTTGCCTTTGCGCAGATCTTTCTTCGCGCGCTCGGCGACGGGGTCTTTGAAAGTGTCGTCGTAAACGGTGTCCGCGCCAGTCGCGCGGTCGAACTCGGCGAGCGCGACGTTGTAGTCGTAAAGCGCCTGCTGTTGCGTGGTGCGGGCCTTGGTGAGCGCGACCTGGGCGTCGAGCACATCGAGCTGCGTGCCAGCGCCAGCGGCGAGTCGTTCGCGCGCGAGGCGCAGGGCTTCGTCGGCTTGCTCGACGACTTTGACCTGACTCGCGATCAGTTCCTTCGCCTCGTTGAGGCGTGCGAATGCTTTTTGCACTTCCAACTCCACGACATGGAGGGCGTCTTCGTAGGCAATGCGTGAGGACTCCAGACGCGCGTTAGCCTGAATGACTTTTCCCTTCGTCTCGTAGCCGTCGAAAATGTTCCAGCTCCCGTTCACGCCGAAATACCAGCCGTTTGCTTCCTTGGTCAGATCGTCCGTGCGGCGTGAATTATTGAACTGCCAGCCGGTGCTCGCTTCCAGACGCGGCTTGCCATTGGCCCGCGCCACGGCGATTTGCTGTTCGTCGTTGAGGATGTTTTGCTTCTGCGCTTTGAGCGAAGCGCGTCGCTGCCTCGCCATCGCGAGCGCATGTTGCAGGTTCCAGTCGGTGGTCCGCGCGCGCAATTCACCGGCGACATCGAACGATGGTTTTCCGGTCGCGCTTTTCACCGCGTCGAGGCCGAGCGTCTTTGCGAGTTCGAGTTGGGCGATAAGGTAATTGTTTTTTGCACGAATGAGATCCGGTCTGGCATTTGCCACGGCGACTTCTGCGCGCAGCACATTGAATTTCGGCACCGTGCCCGCATCAAATCGGTTGCGCTGATCCTTCAATTCATCGCCAAGCAGCCGGATGCTTTCCTCGGCGACGGTGATGAGCTTGCGATTGAGCAGCACGGCGTAAAATTGCTGTCGCGTTTGTGCGATCACTTTGTCCACAGTGTCGCGGAGAAGCAGCAAGCTTTGGTCTTCGGTGATGCGCGCGATTTTCAGCGCCGCCTTCACCTGCCCGCCGGAATAAAGGAGTTGCTTGGCCTCGATAGTAACGAGCCAGCTTTTATCCCCGCCAATTTGCTGACCGAGCACACCGGAAAAACCGTTGGTTGAGCCATTCGCGTTTGTCGAATTGGTGTTACCGTTGGCTGCACTGCTGGTTTGCGTTGCCGTGGAAGGCACGACTGTGCTGCTGCGTTCGAGGAGATCCTTGTCCTGCTGGCGGTAGTTGGCGTTAATCGTCACACGCGGTAGCGCCTGCGCACGGACTTCGAGCACCTGACCACGCGTGCGTTCGATTTCTTGCTTCGCACGGAGCACGTCGGGATTCTGCTGAATCGCAATCGTGACAGCACGCTCCAACGAAAGTTCGCCACTCACTATGGCCGTCTTTCCAACCGGCTCAGCCGCATTGGCGAGCGGGAGAAAAGCGAACGCTGCTGCGAGGAGTGCGCGACTCATTTGTCTTTGCAGAAAGGGAAAATCTTCTCGTAGATGCTCACCCACGAATTTTGCTCCCCCGGAGTGAGTTGCTCCATCAGGCCAGTCACGCTGACAATCATGTCTTCCCGCACGAATTTCACGAGTTCCGTGCCCTTGTTGGTGATTTGGACGAGCACCTTACGGCGGTCTTCCTTAGTGCTCTGGCGGCGCACATAGCCAAGCTTCTCTAGGCGATCCACAAGGCCTGTGGCCGCAGCCGTGGTGTGTTTCATCCTTTCGGCTATCTTCGTCATTGAAAGGGGGTCGTCTAATTGGTCGAGGATACTCAGAAGAAGATATTGCGCAAAGGACACTTGGCCACCTGTTAGCTCCTTCGAGAGATACAATACGAAGCCGCGCTGCAACTGGGTGAAAATATCGGTGAGTTTTTCTGCGCCCGCACGCAGGTCGCTGTTGTTGATTTTGATGGCCATGATGAAAATTAAGGCCCTTAGACACACGATTTCGCCCTGTTGCGTCAACGGGTAAATCCGAAATCATGCGAGGCATGGTGACTGCTATACATTTCGTAATTCCCAATAAATCATGCAACGCTACACAGACTCATCCTGCGACACTATTGATGTTACCGACGACTTCAGCATTGAGACAGGGAACATAAAAGGCAAAGTCCTACTCCTCGAAGACGATCCCCAGTTCAAGGACATCATGCGCGAATTCCTCTTCGCACATGGTTTTGAAGTCGTAGCTGTGCAAAACGGAGTCGAGGGCGTGCATGAAGTGCTTGCCAGCGATTTTGAGGTCATCCTCTGCGATATGATGATGCCTACGTTACCCGGTGATATGTTT
>CAMBOD010000267.1 GCA_945868985.1 Prosthecobacter debontii
GGGCGTGCGCAAGCCCCACTCCTCTACTTCTTATCGTTGATCAAAAAGAGCTACCGTCGCCGGGCTGGAGCTTTAATCCTCCTTCCCATACACGCCACTTCGCAGCAGCGACATACCTGCAGAGCAAAAACCCGGGAAAATAACTCAGGCCCAAGGGCATTCAAAACCCCAAGCTCGGAACCAAGCCACCCAGCTAGCCTCTGGGGTGCCACAAACCGAGACAGCCTCAAGACTCAGCGCTCATCATTTACCGCCCCCCGATGAAGGATGGTTAGAGGCGCGCAAGTTTCGATGTGTCATTCGAGATCATCGCGCGATTGGTGGGCAGGTAGCGGTAGTAGGTTTCGAGCATGAGGATGCTCATGGTGGTGCGATAGACTGCGCCGGTGATGGCGGCTTCCCGCTGCAAGTTGCCGTGGCCGGGTGCCCGCATGACCGGCCAACTCCCGTCGGGACTTTGTGCGCCGGTGATCTCTTTGCTGAATTTGGCGTCCCACTCATGCCATGCGACATCGCCAAACATGCACATGGCCTGTGTGTGATAATACCACGCATACAGATCCCCGCGCTCGTGCTGATATTGAAATGGATGTTCCCCCGCAGTTTTTACGCGGATGAATTCAATGGCCCGCTTGACGTTCATATCACGCTTTTCACCCCAGAACATTTTACAGAGCGCACCGACGCCCGTGAGGCTGTAGCGATCCTCCGCTCCGCGATAGCCGTAGCCGCCGCTGGGGCCTTGCACGCGGTCGAAGTTTTTTACCGAGCGGTCCAGCGCTTCGTTCACGCCGGGGAGTTTTAGTTCGCAGAGATACGCCGCTTTTAGCGCCTGCACCTGCCAGCCGCTCACGGAGGTGTCGCTCGCTGTTTTGTCGTAATTATACATCCAGCCGCCATCGGCTCCCTGCCCCTCGACGATGTAGCCGATAGCCTTCCGGAATAGCTCCAGCACGCGCTCATCCTTGCGCGGTGTTTCCTTGGTCATCGCGTAATACTCGCCAAGTGCGTAGGTGAGGATGCCGTGTTCATACACGCCGCCATTGCCACCCCATCCATTATCCGTCATTGAGAGGCGGCCCTGATGTTTCGTTCCGTTGGATATGACCCACTCCATGGCCAGATTTACCGTATAGCCAAATTCCGCTGAGTCGCAGAGTTCACCGTGACCGAGGAAGGAGAGCAGCGCGAGGCCGGTCATCGCGCCTTGATTTCGATCTCCCCATGAGCCGTCCTTGTTCTGATGATCGCGAAGCCACCTCAGTCCACGCAGCACACCCTCCTCGGTGATTGGCGTCCCGCCTTTTCCTCCGTGGCCATTGCCGCCGAGAATGTAACCGCGACCGTCTTTCTTAAAACGCCCTGCCATTGCAGCAGGAACCTTGGCGATGACTCCATGCAGCGGCATATTCACTGGAATCTCGATTGCAGGTAATTGTTCGAAATTTCTCTTAACCGCCACTACCACAATCGCACTTGGCGACGTCCGGGCAGTCGGCTGGATGATTTCTCTACTCACTATTTCCGGGCTACTAGGCTTTGGATGACCATCGAATTTCACACTGGGATCCTTGATATGTTCGTCCACGACAGGATTATCCCTCTCGTCCTGATGTGGCACTTCCCAGTCGCCTGTCGGGGTGATGTCCTCAACCATGTTGTAGCGAATCAACATGATCGTGCTCGCGATGATCACGAGGGCGGTGTGAAGTAGCAGCGAGAAGGCGAAGAAGCGCGCCTCGGCAAGGTGGCGTTGGATTCTTTCGAGGGTGGTAGGTTTGGTGATGGAGTTCATGGGATGTTGTGTTTCACCAAGAATCACGAACCGCCCGCGCTCCACCTTAGCGCCGAATCGTGAAACTACCGTTACCTAACAGCGGGCTACTGCGCGTCCGCCCGGCCCACGAGATTCATGCAGCGCGTGATGAGCGCCGTCCACCCGGTCTGATGACTCGCACCGAGGCCGCGACCCGTGTCGCCGTCGAAGTATTCGTGGAACCACACCAGCTCGCGCCAGTGCGGATCGGCGGCGAGTTTTTCCGCTGCGGCATCGTCGCCGTGGCAGGGGCGTCGGCCATCGGCATCCGGAAGGAAAAGATGAGACATGCGTCGTGCGAGTTCGGCGGCGACTTTGTCGAGCGTGAGCAAATTTCCCGAGCCGGTGGGAAATTCCACCTGCACGCTGTCGCCGTAGAAACGGTGGTAGCGCTCCAGCGATTCGACGATGAGATAGTTCAGCGGAAACCAAATCGGCCCGCGCCAGTTGGAGTTGCCGCCCCACATTCCATCAGTGCTCTCGCCCGCCTCGTAGGCGATGCAAACATGCCCGCCATCGTGCATGAAACAAAACGTCTCATCGCGATGCGCGCGCGACAACGAGCGGATACCGTGAGGCGAGAGGAATTCTTTTTCATCCAGCATCCGCGCGAGCACGCGGAGCAGACGATCCTTTCGTGGAATGGCCAGCAGGCGCAGTTCGCCACCCTCCGTGTGCGTGCGCTCCATGTAGCTCACATGCTGCGCGAGTTCCGGGCGGTTCTCTAAAAACCAGCGCATCCGTTTGCGGAAACCGGGCAGCGATTTGATCATATCCTGCTCCAGCACTTCGACCGCGAGCAACGGCACCAGTCCGACCATCGAGCGCGCTCGCAACGGCACGCTCTCGCCATCGTCGGCGCGCAGTCGGTCGTAGTAAAAACCGTCCTCCTCATCCCAAAGCCCCGTGCCTCCGAGCGTGTTCATCGCATCGGCGATGGCGATGAAATGCTCGAAGAACTTGCTCGCGATATCCTCGTAAGCGGGGCGCGTCTGCGCGAGTTCCAGCGCCATCGCCAGCATCGTCGAACAATAGAACGCCATCCACGCCGTTCCATCCGCCTGCTCCAGCGTCTTGCCGTTTGGCAACGGCTTGCTGCGGTCGAAAAGGCCGATGTTGTCCATGCCGAGAAATCCCCCGCCGAAAAGATGCTGCCCGCGCGCGTCCTTGCGGTTCACCCACCACGTGAAATTGACCAGCAGCTTTTGAAAACACTTCTCCAAAAAGAGCGTGTCGCGATTTCCGCGTGCACCGGAAATTTTATAAACACGCCAGCACGCCCACGCATGGACGGGCGGATTCACGTCCGAGAAATTCCACTCGTAGGCGGGCAGCGCACCATCGGGCCTCATATACCACTCGCGCAGGAAAAGCATGAGTTGCTGCTTCGCAAAATCCGGATCCACCCGGCACATCGGGAGCATGTGAAACGCGAGATCCCACGCCGCATACCACGGGTATTCCCACTTGTCGGGCATTGAGATCACATCGCCGTTGAAAAGATGCCCCCAGTCCGCATTGCGCGACTTCGCGTGACCGGTTGGCGGTGGCGGTTGCCCCGGATCGCCCGCGAGCCATTCCTTCACATCGTAGTGGTAGAATTGCTTGCTCCACAGCAGCCCCGCGTAGGCCTGGCGGATCACATTGCGCTGCTCCTGCGTCGTCCCCCTTGCACATTTCGTCGCGTAGAAAAGCCGGGCCTCCTTTCGGCGCTCGGCGAAAATCTCCTCGAACTTCCCGAACGCATCGCCCGGCAATTCCAGCATCGCACCGAGCCGCAGACGCAAAACCACCTCACCGCCCGCAGGCACATCGAGCGTGTAATGCGCCGCGCACTTTGTCCCTTGCAGCGACGGATTCACCGCGCCCGCGCGCCCTTCGAACACGTGCGTCTGGAATGCATCCTTCACAAACGGATTCACATTCGGCGCACCGTAAAGCTTCTGGATGTTTGTCTCATTCTCCGTGAAAAGCAGGGGCGCCTCCTTCTCCATCACGAGCCGGTAAACTCCGAGCGAAGTATGCACCGCCTCTACCGTCTGCGGCCCGAGTTCACGCAACAGCGGCTTGTCCGCGCCCGCCTTCCAACTCCACGTGTTGCGAAACCACAGCGTCGGCAGCACATGGATTTGCGCCGCCTCAGGTCCGCGATTCGCGATGGTGATGCGGATCAAAATATCCTCCGCATCCGCCTTCGCATACTCGGCAACCACATCGAAATACCGGTCGCCCTCAAACGCATCGGTATCCCAAATTTCAAACTCCCGATCCCGCCCTTTGCGCCGTCCATTTTCCTCCCGCAGCTTTGCGTAGGGAAACTCACGCTGCGGGTATTTATATAGCGCCCTCAGATACGACGACGTCGGCGTCGCATCCAGATACCAATACGCCTCCTTCACATCCTCGCCGTGCGGTCCCTCGCCGTTTGCGAGTCCAAAAAGACGCTCCTTCAAAATCGGATCGCGCCCATTCCAAAGCGCCAGCGCAAAACACAGCCGCGCCTGCCGGTCGCAAATCCCCATCAGCCCGTCCTCACCCCAGCGATACGCCCGCGCCCCCGCGTGCTCGAAAGGAAAATACCGCCACGCATCCCCGCTCGCCGAATAATCCTCCCGC
>CAMBOD010000268.1 GCA_945868985.1 Prosthecobacter debontii
TGGGCGTGCGCGTGGAGTATCGGACAATCCCCGCCGGGGATAAGGGGCCGCCGGTGGTTTGCTGCGCGGATGCGAAGTCGGCGATGCGCTATGTGCGCGCTCATGCGGCGGAACTGGGGATTGACCCGGCTCGCATCGCGGCGTCGGGCGGCTCTGCGGGCGGGCATCTCGCGGCGTTCACGGCGATGGTCGGCGGGCAGGATGATGCGCAGGACGACGTTTCCATTTCGCCCAAACCGAATGCGCTGGTGCTGTTCAATCCCGTCTTCAACAACGGCCCCGGTCAATGGGGACACGAACGTGTGCGCGCGCGGTTCATGGAGTTTTCGCCCGCGCACCACATCACGAAGGACGCGCCGCCCACGATTGTGTTCCTCGGCGACTCGGACAAGCTCATCCCGGTGGGCGTGGTGCGCGATTTCGAGGCAGGGATGAAAGCGGTGGGCGTGCGCTGCGAGGCGCACATCTACCCGAAGGCGGGCCACGGCTTCTTCAACACCGACCCCGCCTACACGCAGACGGTGGATGAGGCGGATAAATTCCTCACTTCACTCGGCTGGCTCGGCGCGCCGACGAAGGCTGCGCAGTGAGAAAACCCAGCGTCGCCTGCCAGCAACGGCAACGTCACCACTGGGCTGGATGATGGAACGCCGTTGGCGTTCTCGCCACTGAGATTTCAGACAATGAGAGCGAGGCTGGATTCGCCGATGGTGCCTTCTGGCTTGCTGGCGAAACGTCGCGCTGCTCTCCTTCGCCCATGTCCACACCGCACACGCTCCGATTGCGGCTTGATACAATGTCAGGCGTCACCGCACGCGTTCTGTGAACTCGAAGCCTAACAGCAACCAGACTTGGAATGCCGCTGAGGAGTTGGGCATTCTTCTCGATTCGCTTGCCTACGTGCAGAGTTACGCGCCCGACTTTCCAGCCGAGGACTGCACAACGCTTGCCGACGAGTCCGCACGTATCACAGCACGCTTCGACATCATCCTCGGCACCGTCCCCGCCAGTCCGCGTCGCGATTGGTTGCAGCTTGCACGACCGGAGATAGTCGCGGGCCTCGCTGCCTTCGCTTCAGATGTCACACGAGCATCGCGTCACCTTGATGACGCCGCAGAGATCATCCGACGCGCCATCTGCGGCAAACGCGCAAAGACTACTTTCGTCGTCGCTCCCGACGGAGTTACTTACCCGGCATCTGACGCATGAGCCAACACCCGCAAACACCTATACGCTGCAGCGGCGCACTCCGCGGTCACTGAGCTTGGGGTCGTCTTTCACCCGCAAGAGCGCATGAAATACCTTTTCGCATTTAAGGATGCTGCAATGTGTGACCTATTCCTCCGCGAGTTGAAGGCAGCGGGCATAGACTCTGAGATTCGCAATGCCCAAGAGTTCCCGGACGGAACGCAAGGACCGGAGCTTTGGGTTCGAGAGGAGGACTACAACACTGCTATGCAGCTAGTTTCCGATTTGCAGAACGAGAGGTGATAGCGGTTGATTACAACACGAACGAATCACCTACAGGTCGAAGATTTTTCCGGGGTTGAGGATGTTGTGGGGGTCGAGGGCGCGTTTGAGTTGTTTCATGAGGGCGAGGCTGGATTCGCCGATGGCTTTTGGCAGGAAGGGTTTTTTGGCGAGGCCGACGCCGTGTTCGCCGGTGATGGTGCCGCCGAGACTGACGGCGTAGTCGAAGATTTCCTGCATGGCGAGTTCGACGCGGACCATTTCGGCTCCGTTTTTTTCGTCGGTGAGGAAGGTGGGGTGGAGGTTGCCGTCGCCCATGTGGCCGAATGTGCCGATGAGGAGGTTGTGGCGTGCGCCGACGTCCTGGACGAAGCGGATCATTTTCGCCAGCTCGCTGCGGGGAACGGTGGCGTCTTCGAGGATGGTGGTGGGGGAGACGCGGGCGAGGGCGCTGAAGGCGGTGCGGCGGGCGCTGGCGAGGCGGACGCTTTCGTCGGCGTCGCGGGCGATCTGGACGTTGGTAGCGCCGCAGGCCTTGGCGATGTCGGCCATTTGCAGGGCTTGGTCCTCGACGGCGGCGGGGTGTCCGTCGGCTTCCATGAGGAGGATGGCCTCGGCGTCGAGCGGGAGGCCGATGTGGGTGTAGTCTTCGACGCATTTGATGGTGATGCGGTCGAGGAATTCGAGGGTGCAGGGGATGATTTTGGCGGCGATGATGGCGGAGACGGTCTCGGCGGCGGCGTCCATGCGGGCGAAGCTGGCGAGGAGTGTTTTTTTAGCGGCGGGTTTGGGGACGAGTTTGAGGAGAACTTTGGTGATGATGCCGAGGGTGCCCTCGCTGCCAATGAAGATGTCTTTCATCGAATAGCCCGCGACGTCTTTCACGCATTTGTTGCCGAGCCAGACGATGGTGCCGTCGGCGAGGACGACTTCCATGCCCATGACGTAGTCGCGTGTGATGCCGTATTTGAGCCCGCGCAGGCCGCCGCTGTTTTCGGCGACGTTGCCGCCGATGGTCGAAATTTTCATCGAACCGGGATCAGGCGGGTAGAGGAGGCCGTTGGCGTCGGCGAGTTCGGAGACGGTGAGAGTGATGGTGCCTGCTTCGACGAGGACGGTGAGGTTTTTTTCGTCGAGTTCGAGAACCTTGTCCATTTGTGCGAGGCACAAAATGATGCAGCCGGGAATGGCGAGGCTGCCGCCGCTGAGGCCGGTGCCGCTGCCGCGCCCGACGACGGGGATGCGATTGGCGGCGGCGTATTTGACGACGGCGGAGACTTCGGCGGTGGTGTGCCCCATGACGACGGCGGCTCCGGTGCCGTGTATGGCGGCGGTGCCGTCGTAGCCATAAGCGAGGAGATCTTCGCGCGAATGTAGGACGCGCGCGGGGTCGAGCAAGGCGGAAAGGTCGGCGACGAGGTTTGACATGGTGGGGTTTCTATGCGGCTTGTGTCTCGCCGTGCAACTTTCTAACGCACGCAATCTCCGCAAAAATATGAAGACGCTCCTGTTTGTTATCCTGCTCATCACCGTGTTCACCGTATTTTTCCGAACGACATCGCGGGCTGCTTATGAGACCGCGCCGTTCACAGTTCAGGAAAAAGACGGCGACTACGAAGTGCGCGACTATCCGCAACTCACGGTGGCTACGACGTTCCAAAAGAGCGATGCGGACGGCGCGTTCATGCGGCTCTTTCGCTACATCCAAGGCGCAAACGCGGACTCACAGAAAATCCAAATGACAACGCCCGTTTTCATGGATTCGCAGAAAGAAGGAACGGGGATGAGCTTTGTGCTGCCGCAGTCGGTCGCAGCAAAGGCACCTGCCGCCACAGCGAACGAGGTGAAGGTGACGAAGCGTCCGGCGGCGAAATATGCGGTGTTTCGCTACACGGGAAGAAGGTCTGAAAAGAACGAAAAGGCGTCACTGGAGCGATTGCGCGAGTGGATGAAGAGCAAGGGACTCAAGGAAACAGGCGCGCCGACATTCGCCTATTTTGATCCGCCGTGGACGATTGGGCCGTTCCGCCGCAATGAAGTGATGTTGCGGGTGGCGAAGTAGCAGACTCTATTTGCGCTTCCGTCGCGGGGTGTCTTTTGGGCATCGTATGCTCATGCGTCGCATTTCTGTTGAACTCGGTTCGCGTTCCTACTCCGTGCTGGTGGGCTCCGGTCTGCTCGGTGGTCTCGGCGCGACTCTGCGTGCGGAGGGACTGAAGCAGTCGGATGCGTTCGTAATTACGAATGCGGAAGTGGGCGGGCTTTATTACGAAAAGGTGCGCGCCGAATTGGCAGCAGCGGGTTTCCGCAGCGTTGTGCGGCATGACATTCCGGCGAGCGAGGAGGGGAAGAATTGGGAGGAGTTTTCCAAGACTTGTGCGGCGATGCTGGCGGCGTTTCCCGATGCGAATGCGGTGCCGCTGGTGCTGTTGCTCGGCGGTGGCGTCGTGGGCGACCTCGGTGGATTTGCGGCGGCGGTGTTTCGTCGTGGGGTGCCGTTCGTGCAGTTGCCGACTTCGCTGCTGGCGGCGGTGGATTCGAGTGTCGGCGGAAAAGTGGCGGTGAATTTTGGAGGGGTGAAAAATATCATGGGGGCGTTCAGTCAGCCGCGTCTGGTGGTGTGCGACCTCGATATGCTGCGCACTTTAAGCCTGCGCGAAGTGCGCAGCGGGACGGCGGAGATTATCAAATACGGTGCGGTGTGCTCGGCGTCTTTGTTCGAGCAATTAGAGCGTGGTGATTTGGAAAAGCTGCTCGCCCTCGATGCGGGTGTGCTCACCGATGTGGTGGCGCAGTGCGTGCAACTCAAGGCGAACGTGGTGCAGCAGGACGAGCACGACAAACTCGGCATCCGCAACGTGCTGAACTTCGGACACACCATCGGCCACGCACTGGAACTGAGCGCGGATTACACGCTGACACACG
>CAMBOD010000269.1 GCA_945868985.1 Prosthecobacter debontii
TCCGTCCGCGAGGGAGCGGAGGTGCGCTTTCAATATGAGCGACTGCATCTCGACGGAAAGGAGCACGACCTCAATGTGGTGAAATCGTTCTCTGGCACCGTCAAAAAGATTTCCTTCAAGCGCGATGCCATGGGTTTTGGGGATGTGAAATTCATCGCGTGCATCGGCGCATTCCTAGGCTGGAAGGCAGTGCTTTTTACCGTCATGTCCGCTTCGGTGTTTGGTGCGGTGATCGGTGGCCTGCCACTGCTCATCGGCAAACGCGAGTGGTCGGCAAAGATTCCATTTGGCCCCTACCTTTCGCTTGGTGCACTGCTATGGCTTTACCAAGGGCCGGAGTTGTGCGCGTGGTATATGGCGCTCACGGCACCGCCGTCGCTCTAGCTCACTCGGCAAAGAGCTTTCGGATCACTTCTTCGATGGGTGGTTCCTGCACGCTGAAGTCGCTCACAGGAAAACGTCCGAGTAAATCGCGACAGACTTCCGTGACTTTGATTCGTGGAACGCGGAGCTGTGCGGACAGCGGCGATTGCGAAACGATTTCACCGTAGGCGGCAAGGTCGCGCGCTTCGCCAATGCTGAAGGTAAGGCTGAGGAGCTTGTGCGTTGCGTATTTTGCGATGACGCTCGACAGCAGTCCGTCGAAAAAGATGCGCCCGTGGTCAATGATGATAACCCGTTCACAGAGCGCTTCGATGTCGCCCATGTAGTGGCTTGTGAGCATCGTGGTGATGCGCTGGGTGCGCTGGTGTTCGCGGAGGAAATCACGCACGCGCTGCTGGGATGTGACGTCGAGGCCGATAGTCGGTTCGTCGAGGAAAAGCACGCGTGGTGCGTGCAGCAGCGCAGCAATCAACTCGAACTTCATTCGTTCGCCGAGGCTCAACTCGCGCACCATCACGTCGAGCTTGTCCTTCACATCGAGTAACTCGGTGAGACCGCCAACAACTTCGCGAAAGCGCGCTTCATCAATGCTGTAAATTGCGCGGTTGAGTTCGAGAGATTCGCGGGCCGGCAAGTCCCACCACAGCGCGTTCTTTTGCCCAAGCAGCAAAGCAAACTGGCGTTTGAATGCATCCTCGCGGTGCCATGGCACATGGCCGAGCACGCGTGCTTCACCGCTCGTAGGATGAAGCAAACCGCTGAGCATCTTCAGCACGGTTGTCTTGCCCGCGCCGTTCGGTCCTAGAAAACCGACGCATTCGCCTTCTTCGATGGAAAATGTTACGGAATCCGCTGCACGCAGTTCCTCGTATTCGCGTTTGAATAGCCCGCGTATCGCACCGCCCAAGCCCGGCCGCTTCTTGTAAGTGCGGTAGGATTTTGTGAGTTGTCGGACTTCGATGGTAGGCATGGTGTTTTGCTACCTCGTGCGCTCGCTGAGTGCTGGCGCGATGAACTCCAGAAGTCGTCCAGCAATGAGTGTGTGACCTGTGGCGTTTGGGTGGATGCGTTCGCCGAAAAGCTCTGTATTCGTTGGCCAAGATTGCTCCGTGAGTTCCGGGATTTCTAGCGTTGGAAGTTTTTGCGAAGTGGCGGTGGCACGGAGTTGGTTTCGATATTGAGTCATGCGCTCACCCTCGGCGGGATTGCCGAAGTTGTTTTGTTCTTCGGGATAATCGCCGGGTTTATTTGGGTCGCGATAGACGGGGAGGATGATTCCAAACCACGCGCCATGTTCGCGGCAGAGCGCGGACATTTCAGCAAAGTGCGCGCTGTATTCCTCCGGTGAACTGCGCGGCTCTGGCTTAGAGATGGCGGGCGCTGTTTTGCCTTGGGCAAATTGCGCGAGTTGGAGGAGGAGCTGGCTGTGGCTCATCAGCGCGCGGATGCTGACTTGTGAAGACGTTCCCGGCATCGTGACGCGGTCGGCGGCTCCAGCGGCGCGCACATCGTTCCAGCCGAAGCAAGCGGTTACGATATCCGGCTTCAGCCCGGCGATGTCGCGCCGCAGCCACGCAAGTCCCTGTCCGCTCGAATAGCCGGGGCAGGCGAGGGGAATCACTTCGATTTCACGACTGGGAAATTTTGCGCGCAGCATCTCTTCGAGCAGACGCGGGTATGGTTTTTCCTCGGCGTCAAATTCGCCCGGCTTGTCCTTGCTCATCGCGGCGGGAACGCGGTAGCCGAACGTCACCGAGTCGCCGAGCGTGACAATGCGCAGGCCGCGCTTCGTTGAAAGTTCTCGCTCCATGCGGAGATGAGCGCTGTTCGTCGTGACGGGCGTGTAGTCCCACCAAAGATTGCGAAGATTCGGACGCAGCCGCCATGTGAGGAGCGGGTCGAACTCGAACATCCCGCTCGTCGCCGCGCCCTGTGTGTCCATGCGAAGCTGTGGCGAAGTCACGAAAACAGAAAGTGGATCGAGATGATTCGCGAAAATGCGCGTGCAGATTTCTGCAATGCCGATCAACAGCGCCGGAATGAGCAGCGTGATGCAGAAAAGGGTGAGCGTTGCGCGCAGCCGTGGCTTTGCCATCGCCTACGAAGCCGACCCTGGCAGGCTGAGCACGCCTGCATTCCAGAAATCAATAATCTCCAGCGCCTGAAAGCGGAACACGACGAGCAGCGCGTCGCCGAGTGGGATGCCGATGTTTTGCGCAATGGCTTGCAGTGTGTCGGTGCCGTTGATCGCCGTGGCGAAGCGTGCTTCCACGTCGTTGAGTTTGAGACGCTGGATGAGATCGTAACCGCGACGTGTGTAGGCGGGCGAGCCGTTCGGGTCGGGGCGCTGAGCAGGCGCGATGTGCTCGAAGCGCACGTGACGAAGCGCGCCGAGAATCCAGTTGTCTGCATCCTCCGTTGCTGGCGGAAAATTGCGTGCAAACTCGGGGAAGCGATCCGTTTCCTCAAACTCGAACGTGATTCGTCCTGCGGTGAAAAGCTGGCCGAACAAGCGCTGCCCATGCTCGCGCGTGATTTGGACAACGTCGTCGTGAGGGAGTCCGTTGCGCACACTGAGGAAGAGGAAAATTGGGCAGCCGGTGTGAAGTTGATTGGCCTGCGCATCGAGAATGAGGCCGAGGCTCGTCGCCGAGAGGATCACGGGTGAACCTGCGCAGTAGAGTTGAAAATTACGCGTCGTCGCGAAGAGGAAACGGCCGCCATTCATCCACAGCTCGACGGTATGACGTCCGAGCGGAAAGCGCAGCACGCCTGTGAGCCGGTCGCCCTGCGCCATTTGCAAAGCCTGACGCAGCGAGATGAAGCCGGTGTGTCCATTAAAGACGATGCCGCCTCGCGATTGGAGCATCCGTCGCGCACCCGGTTTGTTGTTGAGTAATTCGCCAAGTGCGCCGAGCAGGGATTCAGCGGAGACTGGCTTTGTCAAAACGCGCGAGAGATTTGGAAACTGGCCGTTGTAGTTCGCGATATTTGCCTGCTCAGCGAGCAGGATTACAGGCGTTTGCGAAGTGTGTGGTTCTGCGGCGAGCCGTGTCAGCACAGCGGCTCCGTCCATGTCCGGCAGCGTGTCGTTTAAAACAATCACGTCCGGAGTTGCGACATTGAACCGTTCAAACGCATCCGCGCCTCTCGCGGAACTGAGCACATCGCAGCCGGGGAAGTGCTGGTTCAGCACATTTTCCGTGAGCTGCGCAGCAGCGGGGGAGTCGTCTATGACGAGGATTTTCTGAGCCATGGATTAAGTGCGCGCAGCGTGCCGCTGGAAACGGCGAAGTCAATTCCGCAACCGCTACTTTAGTGAACGGAGCGCGTTCAGCTTGGCGAGGGCGGCTCCGCTTTCGATGGCCGTGCGCGCTTTGGAGAGCCCCGCTGCCATGTCGCCGGCGAGGCCGCAAACGACGAGGGCAGCCGCTGTGTTGAGCAGCACCATGTCGAGCTTCGGGCCGCGCTCGCTGCCGTCGAGGATGCTCGTGAGGATACGTGCGTTTTCAGTGCGGTCGCCGCCGAGCAGGTCGGCAGGTGTGCAACGTGTGAGCCCAAGTTCCTCGGGGGTGATGGTGAAATTGCTCACTTTGTCGGCTTCGACGGTGTGGATTTCCGATGGGCCAGTCAGCGTCAGTTCATCGGTGCCTTCGCCATGCACGGCCCATGCGCGCTTGCGACCGAGCGCACGGAGCGTCTCGGCGTATTTCGGCAGCATCGCGGCGTTGTAGATTCCGACGAGTTGAAAGTCCGGCTGCGCGGGATTCAGCAGCGGGCCGAGGATGTTGAAAATGGTGGTCTGTCCTTGCGCGGCAAGCGACTTGCGGACGGGCGCAACGGCTTTGAATGCGGGATGAAATGCGGGCGCAAAGATGAATGCGACGCCGTGCTGTTCGAGTGAGGCGCGGAGTTCGTCGGGAGTGAGTTCGATTTTCACGCCGAGTTCTTCGAGCACATCGGCGGCTCCTGTCTTGGAAGTCACGGAGCGGTTGCCGTGCTTCATC
>CAMBOD010000270.1 GCA_945868985.1 Prosthecobacter debontii
AGGCTGATGGATCTACTTCCGATACTCGACAAATACCCAAGGGCCATCGTGTAAGGCAGAAACAATTCGCCAGCGATAGAACTCAAACTCAGGGAAATATTCGAATTCAAAATTAGGCATTCCCCATCCTGTTGTTGCGCCAAAGTAATAGGGTTTGGATGGATTATATTTTAAGCAAAAGACGGAGTCGTTTTCGTAATTCGCTTTGCTTTTTGCACCAGCACGCCTCTTCACGTCTTTGATGACAGGTTTCAATTTACCCATTTCAGAATTACTAACCTTCGCAGATGGGTTCTGTTCCTCACCAAGAACTGATGCAGTTAAGGCAATCACAGATACAAACAGACGAGTAAGTTGGTGAAAATTCTTCATCGCTCTTTGCGTCTCAATGTCCGTCGTGGTGCCGGTTTTGGCGAGCGGGAAATCGGGGATGGCGGAGCAACGGCGCACTTTCCACTTTCCACTTTTGCGATTCCGCTCAAGCCTCGCGCTCATGGACTGGACGAACTGGCAGCCGCGCGAACGCGCCAACTTGTGCTTCATCGTGAAGGACGGGCGGGTGCTGCTCATCCGCAAGAAGCGCGGGCTGGGCGCGGGAAAGATGAACGGCCCCGGCGGCAAGCTCGAGCCGGGCGAGACGGCGCATGATTCGGCGGTGCGCGAAGTGCGCGAGGAAATCGGCGCGACTCCGCTGCACGTGGAAGAGCGCGGGGTGCTGCATTTTCAATTCACCGACGGCTACAGCCTGCACTGCGTGGTGTTCGTGGCGCGGGATTTTACCGGCGAGCTGATCGAGACGGACGAGGCGACGCCATTTTGGTTCCCCATCGAGGCCGTGCCGTATGACGAGATGTGGGATGACGACCGCCACTGGCTGCCGGAGGTGCTGGCGGGGAATTCGTTCACCGGATGGTTTGTATTCGATGGCGAACTGATGCTGGAGAAGCGCGTCGAGATTTTCCCTCCCCGATGAAAGTGATCGTCGCCGGTGTTGGTTTTGTCGGTCTCGCGACTGCGCGGCTTTTCCACGCAGCGGGCTGGGAGGTGCTCGGCCTCACACATTCGGCGGAGTCTGCGGAGAGGCTGGCGGGCGAGCCGTTCGCCGTCGGCGCGTGCGACATCGCGGTGCGTGAAAGCGTGGCGCAGCTTTCCGCCACAGCGGACGTGGCAATCCACTGTGCGAGTTCCAGCCACGGCGGTGCGGATGCGTATCGCGCCGTTTATCTCGAAGGCGCTCGCAATCTCCTCACCGTGCTCGCACCGAAGCGCCTCATCTTCACAAGCAGCACGAGCGTCTATGGGCAAACCGACGGCGCGTGGGTGGATGAAACCAGCGCGACCGATCCTTCACGCGAAACAGGCCGCATCCTTCGCGAAACGGAAGACCTCGTGCTCGCGCATGGCGGCATCGTCGCGAGGCTGGCGGGCATTTACGGACCGGGACGCTCGGTGCTGCTACGGAAGTTTTTCAGCGGCGAGGCGGTCATCGAGGGCGATGGTTCGCGCGTGATCAATCAAGTCCTCCGCGACGACATCGCATCCGCGCTGCTCACGCTCGCCACGCGCGCAGACACAGGAATCTTCAACGTGTGCGACAACCGCCCCGTCACGCAGCGCGAGCTTTACGCGTGGCTCGCAGATCACTTCTCCCGTCCGCTACCCCCACTTGGCCCGATTGACCCCAACCGCAAGCGCGGCTGGACCAGCAAACAAGTCAGCAACGCGAAACTCCGCGCACTCGGCTGGCAGCCGAAACACGCGACCTTCTTCGACGCAGTCAGTAACGAGCCCGAGCTGGCGACCCTCGCCGGATACTCACCACCATAGTCGAGTCCCATGCGCATCCTCATCGCACTTCTCGCTTTTACCGTCTCCGCGACTGCTGCCGAGAAACTCGAAAAGTGGATCTACAAATCCACGAATCTCCTCGTGGAAAAGAATGTGGACGAACTCGCCGCGCTCCTCACTCGCGGCCACGCAGCGGGCTACACGCACATGCTGCTCGCTGACTCGAAGTTTTCCCGGCTCGGCGACATGGATGCGCGCTATTTCAAAAACGTCGAGCGCGTGAAGCAGCTCGCCGCACAGAGCCAGATCGAGATCGTCCCCGCTCTTTTCTCCATCGGCTACTCGAACGACATCCTCAGCCGCGACGTGAATCTCGTGGAAGCGTTGCCTGTGAAAAACGTGCCACTCACGGTGAAAGGCGGCACCGCCGTCGTGGACGACCCAACTGCGCCGACGTTGCCGGGCGGGGCTTTTGACGACCCGAAGAAGTGGTCTTTCAAAGACCCGACGGTGATTTTTGAAAACCGCACTGCTCGCATCACCGACGCCAAGACCAACTCGCGCATCGTCCGCAAACTCACACTCCAGCCGTGGAGACAATATCACGTGAGTGTGTGGGTGAAGACGGAGAATTTTCGAGGCACGCCGGAAATCAAAGTGCTTCCGCCCGGCGGCAAACCTTCGCTCACTTGGGATCATATCGGTGCGAAATCCACACAGGACTGGAAGCAGCAGCACATCGTTTTCAATTCGCAGGACAACACCACCGCCGATCTTTACTTCGGTGCGTGGGGCGGCGGAGCAGGCACGCTGCAATGGCGCGATGCGAAGCTGGAAGAGGTGGCATTTCTCAACATGCCGCGCCGTGCGGGATGCCCGCTCACAATCACCACCGCCGATGCCAAGGCGCTCGTCGAAGGACGTGATTTTGAGCCGCTTAAAGATGCGTCACTCGGGATGACTCCCTATGCTGGGGAGTTCGACATCTGGCATCAGCCTCCACAACTCAAAACGAAATTGCCCGATGGGACGAAGCTGCTCGCGAGCTACTACCACGCTGCGACAATTCATGCCGGACAGGCGATGATTTGCCCGAGCGAACCGAAGACAATGGAGTTGCTCCGCGACCAGGCGCAACGCATGGCGAAGCTCTGGGGAGCGAAAGGCTACATGATGTCGCATGACGAAATCCGCGTGCTCAATCAATGCGCCGCGTGTCGTGCGCGCGGACTCACGCCGGGGCAAATCCTCGCGGACAACGTGAAGCAGTGCATCGCCATCCTGCGCGAGGTGAATCCCGGCGGGCGCATCTACGTGTGGAGCGATATGTTCGACCCAAACCACAACGCGGTGGAGAAAAATTACTACCTCGTGAACGGCTCGCTACTCGGCTCGTGGGAGGGACTCGACAAGGACGTAATCATCCTGCCGTGGTATTACGAAAAGCGCGCCGAGAGCCTGAAGTTTTTCGCCGACCGTGGAAACAAGCAGGTCATCGCCGGCTATTACGACAGCAAGCCCGAGCGCATCAAAGACTGGCTCGCCGCCGCAAAGGGCCTGAACAGCGTCACCGGCGT
Source organism: Prosthecobacter debontii (assembly GCA_945868985.1). Classification (GTDB taxonomy): domain Bacteria; phylum Verrucomicrobiota; class Verrucomicrobiia; order Chthoniobacterales; family Chthoniobacteraceae; genus SXWH01. Next base: position 3,366 of record CAMBOD010000270.1, read on the forward strand.
GATGTTCACCACATGGCGGAACAAATACGACGACCTTGAAGCTTTTTCAAAGGCAGTGGATGAGGCGAAAGAGTGACCTCTCTTTCAAAATAATGTCTTTGAACCGGGAACAGTCTCTCCTACGCAGCGACAACACTCTCCAAAGACATTTCCAACAACCATGACTACCTCACGCTTTCCACGATTTGTGTTTCTCACTGCTTTAGCCGTTTTATTCTGTCCTAGCCCATCGTGTAGAGCGGAAGATGCGCCGCCGGTTGCTCCCGGACTGCCACCCGTGACGAAGGAGGATCTGACGGAACCCGCAGTGAAATATCAGACTCCAGCGATGCCACAGAATCCGCCGACCACGTGGCTGACTTACCACCTCGCGCATCCGGGTCCCGGCACTGCGTATCCCGGCGATCCGAATTGCATCTTTTTTTGGAAGGGGCGCTACCACCTGCACTACATCTACGAGAGCGTTTTCGAGGGCAAAAAGGGGTATGCGTTTGCTCATGTGTCGAGCACGGACATGGTGCACTGGAAGTGGCATCCGACGACGCTAAATCCTTCATTTACGAAGCATGGAATGTTTAGCGGAACCGGGTTCATCACGAAGGAAGGAAAGCCGGCGATCATCTATCACGGGATTGGCTCGGCGCGGAATCAGGTGGCGTTTGCGCTCGATGACAAACTGGAGCAATGGACGCAGCCGGAGGCGATGATGCCGAAAGATGCAACGGGCGCGAATGCGAAGCTGAAACAATGGGACCCGGACTGCTGGCTGAATGGTGACACATACTACGCGATTTCCGGCGGAAAGCCTCCGATGCTAATGAAGTCGGCGGATTTGAAAGAGTGGTTGTTTCTGGGTCCGCTGCTGCACGAGGACATGCCGGAGAGCCTCGGTGTGAGCAAGGATGAGGACGTGTCTTGCGCGAACATGTTCCGGATTGGGAAGAAGTGGATGCTGCTCTGCATCAGCCACCGGATCGGCTGCCGCTATTACCTCGGCGATTTCAAGGACGAGAAGTTT
>CAMBOD010000271.1 GCA_945868985.1 Prosthecobacter debontii
GGAGGAAAAGGGAGCGACTTCATTGATGGCGCTGGTGGAAATGATCTGCTCGCAGGTGGTCTTGGAAATGATGCCTACACGGTTGATTCCATCAACGACCGCATCGTCGAACTTCCCAATGCTGGGAAGGACATCGTTTACTCCAACACTTCCGATTTCACCCTGCCGGATAACGTCGAAAATTTGCTCCTGATTAACTCGGCGCAATTCGGCACAGGTAACGCGCTGGATAACGAAATTTTAGGAAACGGGCTGCAAAACGGACTCTTCGGCGGTGCTGGGAAAGACAAGCTCATGGGCCTCGGTGATAGCGATTTTCTCGATGGCGGCGAAGGTAACGATTACCTCGACGGCGGCAGCGGTGCCGACGACATGGTGGGCGGAAAAGGGGATGACACATTCCTCGTGGATGATCTAGGCGACACTACGGACGAAGGCGAAAACGGGGGCTTCGATACAGTCATCTTGGCAATTTCAAATTACAACCTTGGCTCCGTGCAGGAGATAGAAAAACTCGTCCTGCTCGATGTGCCGTCCGTTTTGAACGGGCTTGGTAACTCCATCGCAAACATCATCGCCGGTAACTCGTTTAACAACTTCCTCTCAGGCGGCGGCGGTAGCGATACTCTCGACGGTGGAGCAGGGCACGATGAACTCTCCGGCACCGATTCCACTATGCGCGGATTAGGCGAAAAGGATGTGCTCATCGGCGGCCCCGGCGACGACTTTTTCTACCTCGCTGATACGTCGGGTGCTTTCTACGACGACGGCGTCGCGTCCACGCGCGGCAACGGCGACTTTGCACTCATCAAGGACTTCAAGCCCGCAGATGGAGATCGCCTTGTCTTCTTTGGAGAGGGTGTGGATTATCTCTTCAAGCCCACTAGCGTCACCGCCAATCTCGGCGACGGAATGAAAACGTATGTCGGTCTCGGTGTCTTCATTGATCAAAACCACGACGACATCCTCAACTCCACCGGTCCTGCGCTCGATGAGTTCATCGCGCTCACACAAAACTTCCTCGGCGGCGGACTCGATGTCGCCGACTACGCGGTATTCCTGCAGGTGTAGCGAATTTTTCTCCGCAAAGGTCCTGTCTTACTGTTAGCTCCTGTCGTGAAAACTCTTCTCTTCGCCCTTATCGCCATCGGCGCGTCAGCGTTTGCCGATGTCACATTCACCGAGCAGCCGGGGCGCGTCCGTGTGGAAATTGGCGGGCAACTTTTCACGGAGTATCACTATGACGATGCGCCGCGTGTTTATTATTGGCCGTTGATGGGGCCCGGCGGTGTGAAGATGACGCGGAGCTATCCGATGGAAAATGCGGAGAATGAAGAGCACGATCATTTGCATCACCGCTCGCTTTGGTTTTCGCACGGCAGCGTCAACGGAATGGATTTCTGGACCGAGGATCCGGAGCATAAGCGCACGGGAAAAAACGCACCGGGGACCATCAAGCATGTCAAAATTCTGGCCAAGGAGAACGGCGCGAAATTCGGAGTGCTGCAAACAGAGCAAAAGTGGGTCGCGCCCGACGGAACGGTGCCGCTGCGCTCCGTGCAAACCTTACGTGTTTACGATGGCCCAAGCACAGATCGTGTGTTCGATTTTGAAATCGCGCTCACCGCAGGGGAAAAAGATGTAGTGTTCGGCGACACCAAGGAGGGCACTTTTGCCATGCGAATCGCGGAGAGTATGCGGCTGGTTCAGCCAAAGGGAAAGGGCGAGGGCAGGGGAAGCATCGTGAACAGCGAGGGGGCGAAGGACGCAAAAGCATGGGGACAGCGCGCAAACTGGGTGGCGATGAGCGGGCCGATTGGTGAAAAGAATTATACGATCACGTTTCTCTCTCATCCGTCGAACCTCCGCGCCCCGCAGCGCTGGCACGCTCGCGACTACGGCCTCTTTGCTGTGAATCCATTTTGCGAGCACGACATGAACAAGTCGCAGCCCAAGGGCACCGGCAACTACACGCTCAAGGCCGGCGAAACGCTCACCTTGAAATACCGCATCGCTATCACCGAAGGGGATGCTGCCGCCGCGAAGTGCGCCGAGCGTTTTGCGGAATACTCCAAAGAACGCTGACTTCCGTCTTAGGTATAGCGCCACGAAACCCTGTAGTGCGGGGCCGCGATTTTCTTGAGTCAGTGGGGAATGTCGCTGTGACGGCCAAGGTCGCGGACTCCATAAAAAGTATGCAGCGGTGCGGGTCCGTATCTCATTCCTCATCCATACAGACCACTGTCTTTTTTAAAAATGGAGTCAAACTCGTTGTATATGGTGGAGCATCAATGCCTGTTAGAGATGAGCTAAATTCGCAGGGTATTCCACAGAGTCACCGCTTGCGTGGCGCGATGGTTTGCCGTTAGGCATTCCGGCCATGACGACGCGCTTTTTCATCGGGTGCCCGCTCTCGGATGCGGGGGGCGTTCGCTAGTTTATGGAGACCGCGCGTCCGACTTTTGCTGAGGCGTTTCGTTTTTGGGTGAAGCTGGGCTGCATCAGCTTCGGCGGGCCGGCGGGGCAGATCGCCATCATGCACGCGGAGTTGGTGGAAAAGCGGCGGTGGGTGGGCGAGGAGCGGTTTCTCCACGCGCTGAATTACTGCATGTTGCTGCCGGGGCCGGAGGCGCAGCAGCTCGCGATTTATCTCGGCTGGCTGCTGCACCGGACGTGGGGCGGAATCGTCGCGGGCGTGTTCTTTGTGCTGCCTTCGGCGGTGTTGCTGTGGGCGTTGAGCTGGCTTTACGTGAGCTTTGGCGCGCAGGCGTGGATGGTCGGGGTGTTTAGCGGATTGAAGCCGGCGGTGCTGGCCATCGTGGCGGTGGCCGCGCTGCGCATCGGCGGAAAGGTGCTGAAGAATGCGGCGATGTGGGCGCTGGCGGTGTCGGCGTTTGCGGCGATCTATTTTCTGAATGCTCCGTTCCCTTTCATCGTGCTCGGCGCAGGCGTGCTCGGCTGGCTCGGCGGAAAGTGGAGGCCGGGGATGTTTGCGGTGCTGAAAGGACACGGAGGGAAGGTGTCGGATGCTGAATTTCCAGCGACGGAAGCAAGCACGGTGAAGCCGACGTTGGGACGGGCGCTGCGGGTGTGCGTCTTGTGCCTAGTGCTTTGGTGGACGCCGGTTTTGCTGGCGGGTTGGTGGCTGGGATGGGCGCACGCGATTCCGCAGGAAGGGTTGTTTTTCAGCAAGGCGGCGATGGTGACTTTCGGCGGAGCCTACGCGGTGCTGCCGTATGTTTCACAGCAGGCCGTGGGGCACGGCTGGCTGAGCGCGCCGCAGATGCTCGACGGCCTCGGTCTCGCCGAGACGACGCCCGGCCCGCTCATCATGGTGCTGCAATTCGTCGGCTTCCTCGGCGGGTGGAATTTCCCCGGCCCGCTCCCGCCGCTGCTCGCCGCGACGCTCGGCGCTGCCATCACGACGTGGACGACGTTCGTGCCGTGCTTCCTGTGGATTTTCCTCGGCGCACCGCACATCGAGCGCCTGCGCGAAAACCGTGCGCTCATCGCTGCACTTTCGGCAATCACGGCCGCAGTGGCCGGTGTCATTTTCAATCTCGCGCTGTGGTTCGGGGTGGCGGTGCTGTTTCCAAAAGGCGGGCCGGTGAATGGATTCGGCATCGTGCTCGCCATCGTGGCCTTCGTCGGGATGCAGCGGTGGAAATGGGGCGTCAGACCCGTGGTGCTCGCATCCGGCGCACTCGGGGCGCTGAAGATGTGGCTCGGCTGGTAGGCTTGCCACACGCGGGCGTGCGCGCTTTCCTACGCGCCATGCAGCATCCTTTGATTATCGCGCCGTCCGTCCTCGCCGCCGATTGGGGGCGTTTGCATGAAATCCTTCGTGACGTGCAGGCTGCGGGCGCGGACTGGCTGCATCTCGATGTGATGGACGGGCATCTTGTCGAAAACATTTCGTTTGGCCCCGCGTTCTGTGAGTGCGTGGCGAAGGTCGCGACGGTGCCGCTCGATGTGCATCTCATGATCACGCGTCCCGACAAATACTGGGCGCGCTACGCAAAGCTCGCCGCGAACATCACCATCCACGTCGAGGCCGATTGCGATGTCGCCGCGACGCTGCGCGACATCCGCGCTGCCGGATGCACTGCGGGGATTTCGCTGAAGCCGGGAACGCCATTTTCAAAACTGGAGCCGTATCTCGGCGATGTGGATCTCGTTTTGGTGATGACGGTCGAGCCGGGCTTTGGTGGCCAATCATTCATGCACGACATGATGCCGAAAGTGAGTGCTGCGAGGGACGCACGCTCTGCCCGCGGGCTAGGTTATCGCATCGAGGTGGATGGTGGAATCAATGCAACGACCGGTGCGACGAGCATCGCTGCCGGTGCAGATACGCTCGTCGCGGGAACGAGTGTT
>CAMBOD010000272.1 GCA_945868985.1 Prosthecobacter debontii
AATCATCGAGTGCTCCCACAAACCGCAATACCTCCAAAACCTCTACGACCCCGATGACCGCAAGCCCCTCGATTTCCTCATCGGCAAATACATCGGCGCACTCAGCGGCATCGCCCGCCCCGAGAGCTTCGAGGACTTGCTGAAATCGCTCGGCTCCGAACTCCTCATCACCTCCCGCTTCGCCGACCACCATCGCTTCAACGATGACGAACTCCGCGAATTCATCGCCCGCGCCATCCGCCGCGATCTCGACTGCATCGTCACCACACAAAAAGACGCCGTCCGTTTCCCCTCGAAAATCACCGGCGTCGAAAAACTCGAAGTCCCCATCTACTACCTCCGCGTCGAAATCGAAATCATCAGCGGCCACGAAAGCTGGCAGCGCATGATCGCCCGCCTCACTGAACGCAAAGAAGTCCGAGCACCCGAGCGCGTGTTTGCGTAGGAAAGACACGCCCCGTTCCTCTGTGTCCACACAGTCCATTCGGTCCATCATCAAAAGGCTTCGCTCGAAATGATTGGAATGTGCGCAGCGAAATGACAAAAGAAGAGGATGCGAAAAATCCTACCTTCACTTTTCTTCATCGCGTCTCTAGTCGCTGGCAGTTCAGGTGTCTTGGCTGACTCTCCTACCCCGGTGCGCGGGCTTTTGGAAGTCAGTCATGAAAATGTGAAGTTTGTCGGCGGGTTCTGGGGGCCACGCGTGAAGATTGCCAACGAAGTGACCATCCCGCACGCGCTCGATGAGCTGGAGAAGGACGGTCACGTGACGAATTTCGATAAGGCGGCGGGAAAGTTCGATGGGCCGCTGAAGGGGCACAAGGCGTTTGATTCCGATCTGCACAAGGTGCTGGAGGGCGCGTTTCTTTCGCTGAAGCATTTCACCGAGGGGCCGCTTCGGGAGCGCGCTGAGGCAATCCTCGCCCGCGTGGTCGCGGCGCAAAAGCCGGATGGTTTCCTCATCTCCTATTTCATCGTGAAAGACTTTGAAAAGCGGTGGGAGAATCTGCGCATCGAGCACCAGCTCTACAACGCGGGGCACTTCTTTGAGGCGGCGGTGGCGCACCAACGTCTCGTCGGAGACGGGAGCAGCGCGCTCGCCGCCGCGAAGCGTTTCGCCGACAATGTGGACGCCACTTTTGGCGAAAAGAAACGCTACGACGTGGATGGACACGAGGAGGTGGAACTTGCGCTCATCAAGCTCTACCGCGCCACGGGCGAGCGCCGCTATCTCGAACTCGCGCGCTTTTTCCTCGATGAACGCGGCTACGCCCACGGCACGGAGCGGAAGCCTTTCGATCCAAAGAACGTCCCGCCGGAGCCGCCGATTGATCTGACGATGGGCGACAAGGAAATCCACCGCGCAAAATTCCACGCCATCCTGCGGGTTCGCAATGGCCGGATGCAGGATCACAAGCCCATCATCGAGCAGATGGAGGCCGTCGGCCACGCCGTCCGAGCGGGATACCTCTACTCCGCGATGGCGGACATGGTGCGCTTCAGCGAAGCACCCGGCTACGAAAAGGCGCTCGATAGCATTTGGCAGGATGTCGTCGGACGGAAAATGTATCTCACCGGAAACATCGGCACCGACCAGAATCACGACGAAGGATTCGGCGACCCGTATCTCCTTCCCAACGAAAGCGCCTATTGCGAAACCTGCGCCGCCATCGCGCACGTCCTGTGGCAGCACCGCATGAACCTCCTCAAAGCCGACGCCAAATACGCCGACGTGATGGAACTCGCCCTCTACAACGGCGTCCTCTCCGGCGTGTCGCTGGACGGCAAATTGTTCTGTTACCAAAATCCCCTCAGCAGCGCAGAGGGCAACAAGCGCAAAAACTGGATCGGCCTCTCCTGCTGCCCGACCAACATCGCCCGCATCATCCCGCAAGTCGGAGGCTTCATGTATGCCACCGGAAAGAACGAGGTCTTCGTGAATCTCTACGCTGCAAGTGAGACCAAGCTCCAACTCAACGGCAGCACACCCATCAAGCTGACGCAGGAAACAGAATACCCGTGGGAGGGCCGCGTGAAATTGACTGTCGCCACGGAAAAGCCAGCCGAGTTTTCCCTCAACCTCCGCATCCCCGGCTGGGCGCAAGGCCGCCCCGTGCCGAGCGACCTTTATACTTTCGTCAACGCCAAGCCCACGCCCATCGAAATAAAAGTGAACGGCAAGAGCCTCGACGCCACGCCCGGCAAAGACGGCTACGTCCACATCAAGCGCGAGTGGAAAGCTGGCGACGTCATAGAGCTAAATCTCCCCATGCCCGTCCAGCACGTCCGCGCTCACGAAAAAGTCGCCGAAAACAAAGGCAAGATCGCCATCATGCGCGGCCCCATCGTCTATTGTGTGGAGGCAATCGAGCAGGATATCCCCACGTCTCTCAATTTCTACTTCGAGACCGCCAGCGCACATTCCCGCCCGCACAAACCCGATCTCCTCGGCGGCGTCACCGTCATCGGATACAGTGCCCGCGTCACCAATGTATTCGGCGTCGTGAATGCCCTTGTTCAAGCCATCCCATCCTACGCATGGGGCAACCGTGGCAAAAGCCCGATGGCCGTCTGGCTGAATGAATTCACAGCCCAAGCCAAGGAAGCCGAACCGAAGAAATAGACCGTGCTTTACCCGGCGAGCGCGGCTTTCCAGCGGGCGAGTTGGGCGGCTACGTTTTGCGGAGAGGGTGCACCGGTGGCTTTCCGGGCGGCCATTGCTTTCGCGAGATCGAAGCATTCGAAAACATCGGCGGAGAACGCGGGTGAAAGTTGCTGGTAGTCGGCGAGTGTGAGCGCGGGGAGTCCGCAGGCGCGCTGGGCGCAGAGGGCGACGGCCTTGCCGATCACTTCGTGCGCTTTGCGGAATGGAACGCCGTGATTCACCAAGTAGTCGGCGAGGTCGGTGGCGAGCAGCATGGGATCGGCGACGGCGGCGGCGCAGGCGGGACGGTTGACTTTGATGCCGCTCATCATGCCGGTGAAAACGGCGAGGGAGTTTTTCACCGTGTCCACGCTGTCGAAGACCGGCTCCTTGTCCTCCTGCATGTCGCGATTGTAGGTCATCGGGAGTCCTTTGAGCGTGGTGAGGAGTGAGACGAGATTGCCAAAGACGCGCCCGGTTTTTCCACGCGTGAGCTCCGCGACGTCGGGGTTCTTTTTCTGCGGCATGAGCGAGCTGCCAGTCGTGTAGGCGTCGCTGATGGTGATGTATTGAAATTCGCTGGAGGCCCAAAGGATGACGTCCTCGCTGAGGCGCGAAAGGTGCGTGGCGATGAGCGCGAGCGCGGCGAGTAATTCGACTGCGAAGTCGCGGTCGCTGACAGCGTCCATGGAGTTTTGCGTAACACCATCGAAGCCGAGCTGGCTGGCGATGAATTCGCGGTCGAGCACGATGGTGGAGCCAGCAATGGCACCGCTCCCGAGCGGGAGCACGTTCATGCGCTTGCGGGCGTCGGCGATGCGGGCGGCATCGCGCGCGAGCATTTCCACGTAGGCAAGCAGATGGTGGGCAAAAGCGACCGGCTGTGCGCGCTGGAGATGCGTGTAGCCGGGGATGATGACGTCGCTCTCGCGCTCGGCGAGTTCCACGAGGGCGCGCTGCAAATCGCGCACTAAAGCGGAGAGTGCGTCGCACTCGTCGCGCAGGTAGAGCCGGATGTCGGTGGCGACTTGGTCATTGCGCGAGCGGGCCGTGTGAAGTTTCGCGCCAGCGTCGCCGATACGACGGGTCAACTCGGCCTCAATGTTCATGTGGATGTCTTCGAGCGCGAGTTTGAACTCGAATTTTCCCGCCTCGATTTCAGTTCCGATCTCACGAAGGCCAGCGACGATCTGTGCGCGCTCGTCTTTGGAAATCAGTCCCGCCTTTTCCAGCGCAGCGCTGTGGGCAATGGAGCCTTCGATGTCATGCCGCCAGAGCCGCCAGTCGAAGCTGATGCTTTCGCTGAAGGTTTGGAGCAATTCGGCGGTTTGTTCTTGGAATCGGCCTTTCCACATAATCGGGCGTGAGAAATCGCCCACGCAGGCTCCGGTGGCAAGACCTGTCATTCAATTGTCGCGGAATCGCGAGGGGTGCTCACGTGACCGGTTGACTGGCGCGCGCTCGCGGAGTAGGCAAAGCGGCGATGTCCAGTCACCACGGTCTCGCATTTCGTATCTCCACTTTCGGCGAATCTCACGGCGGAGCAGTCGGCGTGATCATAGATGGCTGCCCGCCACGCTTGGAACTTAATGAGGCGGACATTCAGCGCGACTTGGATCGCCGCAAGCCGGGCCAGAGCGAAATCGTCACGCCGCGAGCGGAAGAGGATCAGTGCAAAATTTTGAGCGGCGTTTTTGAAGGTCGCACCATAGGCACG
>CAMBOD010000273.1 GCA_945868985.1 Prosthecobacter debontii
TTGTTCATGCGTTGGTGATTAGCGGGAAGGGTGCCCGGCGGCGCAGAAAATTTCCAAACCGATGGCATCGGCCTTGCTAAATGCGCGCGCGCAGTAACTATATATATCGGCAAGATAACACCTATGGCCGGACTCTCGCAAACTCAGTCGCTCAGCCAGCAGCAAGTTCTGGCACCGCAACTCCAGCAAAGCCTTCAAATTTTGCAGGTGCCGATGCTCGAACTGCGCGCGCTCATCCAACAAGAGTTGGATGGGAATCCCACCCTCGAAATGGAGGACACCGATCCGAAAATCGAGGACAAGCAGCGTGAAGCGGAGGAGTTCGACGCGGAATTTGAAAAACTCTCGAAGCTCGATGAGGAATGGCGCGATTACATGGCGCAAAATTCCAGCTACGCTAAGCGCAATTCGGACGACGAGGAGCGCCGCCAGTTCTTTTTCGATTCGCTCACCCAGGAGCAGACACTCCAGCAACACCTTCACGAACAACTCAGGAACACCGACCTCACGAAGGACGACATACAACTCGGCGAACTGATCATCGGCAACATTGACGACGTCGGCTTCCTCTCCGCCAAGCCCGAGGATATCGCGGGCAACACGGGACTCGAACTCGAAGACATCAACCGGGTGCTCGAAATCATCCAGACATTTCACCCCGTCGGCGTAGGCTCGCGCGACCTTCGCGAGTGTCTTCTCATTCAGCTCAAACGCATCGGCAAAGAGGGATCGCTAGAGTGGAAAGTGGTGTCAAATCACCTCGAAGATCTGGGCAAAAAACGTTTCCCCGAGATCGCTCGTCGTTGCGGCACGACAGTCGAGTGCGTCCAGCGTGCATCCATTTTCGTCGGCACACTCGACCCGAAGCCCGGACAGATTTTCGCCGCAGACCCCAACAACTACGTCCTACCAGACGTGACCGTGGAAAAGGTCGGCGGAGTTTGGCAGATTTCACTCAACGGCGATCAGATTCCCCACCTGCGAATCAGCAACACCTACAAGGACCTCATGGCCCAGCAGGCGAGCAAGGAAGAGGTGCGCGATTACATTCGCGAAAAAATCCGCAACGGAAAATTCCTCATCAAATCCATCCACCAGCGCCAGCAGACAATCTCCAACATCGCCCACCAAATCGTGGACAAGCAAAAGGAGTTTCTCGAAAAAGGCCCCAGCGGCCTCAAGCCGATGACGATGGTGCAAATCGCGGACATCGTCGGTGTTCACGAGACAACTGTGAGCCGCGCCATCTCCGGCAAATACATGAGCACACCCCACGGTGTTTATGAAATGAAGTATTTCTTCACGCCCGGCTATCAGACCGCAGGCGGCGAAAGCATGAGCAACACGAGTGTGAAGGGCGTCATCAGCGAACTCGTATCCAAAGAAGATCCGAAAAATCCGCTGAGCGACAAAGAGATCGTCGAACTGCTGGAGAAAAAGGGCATCCCAATCGCCCGCCGCACCGTCGCCAAATACCGCAACGAACTGAACATTCTCCCCAGCAATATGCGGAAGAGCTTCTAGCCCATGCCAAACACCACCGTGATTTTTTTCACGAAGGGCTGAAGCTCCGGGCGCGTGTTGGCCATCCACTCGGCGAAGTGGTCGGCGAGCGGGCGGGCTTCGATGCGTTTGCAAAGATTGAGCGTGGTCACCGTCTCCCAGCCACGCGGTTCGGCCTCAAAGAGCGGGAGGAGCTGCGCGGCGACGACGCCGTTTTTGTCGCGGATGGTGCTGTTCTTCCGCATCTCGGGTTCACTTTCACGGAACCACTCGATGAAGGTTTTTCCCGCGGGCAATTGATGCTTCGGATCGTCGAGCCACTCCTTCGCGTAGCTGGCGAGCGCTTTCGAATAGTCCTTCCAGTTTACGTAGGGAGGCTGCGTCTCCCATGTCTTCGCCATTGCGCGCAGCGAGAAAAGCGACGCGGTTTCGCAGAACGATTCCTCCAGCCAATGGTTCGCGTGACCAGGGTTGTGCCAGAGGCGCCGCCAGTCGTTGGTGTGGTCGGCGAGCGAGTGGCAGAACTCATGCGCGAATTGATAGGCGAACCGCGCCCAGTATGGGCCATCAAGGCAGAGGCCGATGACGATCCAGCCGTCGTCCGACCGCTCGAAGTGCGTGATGGGAAATTTGTCGTTGTGATAGATGGCGAATCCCGGTTGCTCGAAGCGCGTGTTTGGGCAGTGCTTCCAAATTTCACCGGCTGCAGAGCGAAGCACGGCCTTGATGTCCGCCTCGCCCGCGCCGCCAAATCCCTTCATATCAATTCGCATTGCAATCTTGCGCGAATCGCCCCCAGTGCCGAGCGCACTGGGGATCACGGCGGCGGAGAGGCTGGCGAGGAAGGCGCGGCGCGAGAGATTCATGACGAGTGAGCACTAGCCATGTGGCGGCTTTGGGTAAATAAGTGTTCCATGTCCGAAAACCACGAACACCCCGAGTTGCTTGCGCCCGCTGGTGGCTGGGATTGCTTGCGCGCCGCCGTCGCCAATGGAGCGGACGCGGTTTATTTCGGACTGCCGCGATTCAACGCAAGACTGCGTGCAGACAATTTCCGAGACGATGAATTATGCGAGGTTGTGAAGTTTTGCCATCGCTACGGGGTAAAAGCCTACGTCGCTTTCAACACGCTTGTCTTCACCGGTGAGCTCGACGCCGCTGAGCGGATGCTGCGCGATTGCAGCCGGGCAGGAGTGGATGCGCTCATCGTGCAGGATGTCGGGCTTGTTCGCCTTGCTCGTGCGGTCACGCCAGAACTGCCAATCCACGCGAGCACGCAAATGACGATCACATCCCCCGAAGGCATCGCGTTTGCGAAGGAACTCGGAGTCGAGCGCGCTGTGCTGTCCCGTGAGTTGAGTCTGCGGGAACTTGAAAAATTTAAGGATGAAAGTGCGGATTTGCCATTGCCGCTGGAGGTGTTCGTTCACGGTGCGCTTTGCGTGGCCTACAGCGGTCAGTGTCTCACAAGTGAATCGCTCGGCCAGCGCAGTGCAAATCGCGGTGAATGCGCACAGGCATGTCGGATGCCCTACGAACTGATCGTGGACGGGGCGCTGCGTGACCTCGGCGAAAAGAGATACCTCCTCTCGCCGCAGGATCTCGCAGCCGTGGACGAAATCCCCGCGCTGCTCGAACGGGGCGTGACCAGTTTCAAAATCGAAGGCCGACTCAAGTCGCCCGAATACGTGGCGGCAGTTTGCCAAGTCTATCGCCGCGCGCTCGATGCCGCGATGTCGGGTCGAAGTCAGAAAATTGTCGGCGACGACGAGCGCTATCAACTCGAGATGACTTTTTCGCGCGGGCTTTTCTCAGGCTGGATGCATGGTGTGGATCACCAGAAACTCGTCTCCGCGCGATATGGAAAAAAACGCGGACCGCTGGCTGGACGCATCACGAGTGTCGGTCGCGATCACGTTGAGTTTTCACCCGCAATCGCGCTCAAACCGGGTGACGGCGTGGTCTTCGATACTGGCGGCGATACGAATGCCGAGCAAGGCGGACGCATTTACCAAGTGCGCGGCGAGCGATTCTACTTCGAGCACGGCAAAATTGATTTTTCCAAACTCCGCCCCGGCCATCGCGTCTGGAAAACTGACGATCCCGCACTGAACAAACGTCTCCAGCAAAGTTATGCAGGCCGCATCGAACCGCGCAAACGAACCGGGATCACACTCATCGTTCGCGGCAAAGCTGGAGAACCGCTCGAAGTCGAAGCGCACGTCGCCGCACCGCTGACGAGTGTGATCGTGCGTTCGACGATTCCGCTGCAAACCGCACGCACCGCCCCACTCACGCCGGACAAATTGCGCGAGCATCTCGGACGCTTCGGCGAGCATCCCTACGAACTCTCCGAGCTGCGCAACGAACTCGAAGGCGAAGTCATTCTCCCCATCGGCGAACTCAACCGCCTGCGCCGCGAACTGGCCTTCCAACTCGACACAGCGCTCGAACACAAACGCGCCGAGTCATCGAAAACATGGCGCGATGTGTTCACCGAAGCCTCGTCAAAATCCGCAATCCGCAATCCGCAATCCGCAATCCACCTCACCGTCCTCTGTCGCACGATGGAGCAAATCGAAGCCGCCATCGGCTGTGGCGTGCAGATGCTTTACGTGGATTTCGAGGACATCCGGCGTTACCGCGATGCCGTGGCGCTGGTGAGAAAAAGCAGCGCTGCAGTTTTTCTGGCCACTCCGCGTATTCAAAAGGCGGGCGAGCAGGGCTTCTTCAAGCTGATCGAAAACGCTGAGCCCGACGGCGTGCTCATTCGCAATCTCGGCGCGATTGATTATTTTCACGACAGCTCGCTGCGGCGTGTCGGTGACTTCTCGCTGAATGTCGCAAACCCGCTGAC
>CAMBOD010000274.1 GCA_945868985.1 Prosthecobacter debontii
ATGTGCTCGCGCTGCCCAGCGACAACGAAGGCGTGCCCAATGTCATCCTCGAAGCCTTTGCCAGCGGCCTGCCCGTGGTCGCTTCGCGTGTCGGCGGCATCGCCGAAGTCCACCGCCACGACTTCCTCGGTCAGCTCACGCCACCCCGCGACGTGTCCTCACTCGCCGCCGCTTTGCAAAAAACTCTACTCACCCCGCCAGATCGAAAGCGCATCGCAGAATTTGGCCGCACTTTCACATGGCAGGCTACAGCGGATGCCTACCACCGCCTTCTCGCGCGATAGGGTGACACTCGCGTCACAAACACGCAAAGGCCGACATTTCTCTTGCGCCAGGTAATTCTACGCAGAACATAGACAACCTCTTTCCCTCGTCCTCACCTTTTAAAACCCTTTTCTAAATGAACTCCAACGGCCTCCTCGGAAAGCACTGGTTCCAAGTGACCATGCACTTCCTGCTGGATGTATTCCTTTTCTGCGCGAGCTGCGTGCTCAGCGCAAATATTGCCATCAACTACGATGACTATACTGCTGCGCACGTATTGGAAAAATACTGGATGTCTTTCGGCCTCTCAGCAGTCGTGTTTTCCTCATGCATCTACATCGCGGGCCTCTACACTTCGCAGAGCCTGAACAAGAGCGCACCCCGCCGCTTCTTCCTGCTCAATGGATGCGCTGTGTTTTCCATGCTGGTGCTCATTGGCGTCGCCTACACATTCACGGCACACCCACTGGGCCGTTCTTTTACAGCGGTGAATACGGGCATACTCATCGTATTCTCCTTTGCCCACCACGCCTATCTCCTCCACACACTCAAGACCGCCCGCGAGCGCGTCGCCTACATCGTCACCAGTTCCTTCGACGAAGGAGAGACGCATATCTTTTCCGACATCGGCCTGAAGCACCTCGACTTCGTCGGCGTCGTCGCCGGCCTCGGCTACCAGCCCACTGCGCGTCATCCGATGCTGGGAAAAGTGGACGACCTCGCCGACATCATCCGCGATCACCGCATTGACCGCGTGCTCGTCACCGGCAAGAGCCTCAACAACGCGTCGCTCAGCCGCCAGTTTTGCAAACTGCGCTATTCCGGCGTCACCGTCATGCCGCTCATCATCCTCTGCGAGGAAATTGACCAGCACGTCCCGCTCGAACTCATCTCCTCCGAATGGCTCCTCAACGCCAGCGGCGAGCCACAGCTTCTCTACATCCGCAAAGTCAAACGCCTCTTCGACATCGTCACCTCATCGCTCGGCCTGGTCCTCAGCCTCCCGGTTCTCCTCCTCGCGATGCTGCTGGTGAAGCTCACCTCCAAAGGCCCCGTCCTTTTCTACCAAAACCGCAGCGGGCGCTTCGGAAAACCTTTCTCTATGATTAAACTGCGCACCATGTGCATGGACGCCGAAAAAGCCGGCGCACAGTGGGCGCAGGGCGGCGCAACCGGTAGCCGCGACCCGCGCGTCACCCGCATCGGCGGCATCCTGCGCCGCTACCGCATTGATGAAATCCCGCAGCTCTGGAACGTGCTCAAAGGCGAAATGAGCTTCGTCGGCCCGCGCCCCGAGCGCCCCGAGATGATCACCGAAATCGCCAAGCAAGTCCCCTACTACGAAGAGCGCATGATGGTGCAACCCGGCATCACAGGCTGGGCGCAGGTCAACTACCCCTACGGAGCCAGCATCCTCGATTCCCGCCGCAAGCTCGAATACGACCTGTATTACCTCAAACACATGTCGTTCTTCCTCGATACATTCATCCTGCTCGACACAGTCCGCACCGTTCTTTTTGGCGGAGCCAAATCTCGGGACCGCCGAATGCAGGCGATCACGATGGAAAAAATCGAAGCCCTGCGCGACAGCGAAGCTAAGCCATCCGAATTGGAACTCGGCACCGCCTAGTAACGGCGAGCGCACACTTTCCCCGCCGTGGCTGAAAGCGCCCCCGCAACCCAACCGCGCAGTCTCCGCCGCTGGCTCCTCGCCGCAGCAACCTGCGCGGGCGCTTTTCTCATCCCGATCCACTTCGCGGTGAACTACGAATTTTGGGAGCGCCTCATGGATGCCGCGCACATTCCCGCTGTCGCTTTTCTCACACTTTTTGCATGGCGGATACTCCCCTCGCGCATCGTAGAAAAACGCGCACTCCTCGCCTTCATCATCTGCACCGCAGCCGCCGGACTCGCCGAATGGAGCCAGCGATTCACCGGACGCGAGCCAAGCTGGAGCGACTTCATCAATAGCGCCGCAGGAGCATTTCTCACTTTCCTCGGCATCACGATGTGGCAGCACCGCCCCGTGCTGCCGTCGCGTCTGCTCTACATCGTCTATGCGGGGGCGATCTGCGCCATCACCGCTCTTCCCGCGTGGCGAGAACTCCTCGCCATCGGGTGGCGCTCCAACAACTTTCCGACACTCGGTGATTTTGAAAATAAACACGAACTCCGCCTGTGGTGCGGCGATGGAAGACGCGATGCTCCTGCTGGTGCACGCATCCGCCTCGTCCCCGAATGTGCCAGCCACGGCGAACACTCCCTCCGCATTGAAACCCGCGCCCACGGAAACCCCGGCGTCCGCTTCCTCGCCGCCGATCAGGACTGGCGCGAATATCGCACGCTCGCCTTCGATATTTTCAATCCTGGCGACTCTTTCACGCTCTCCCTGCGCATCGACGACGACTTCCCAAAACCCGAACGCGAAGATCGTTTCTACCGCGCCCTCACCATCGCCGCCGGATGGAACCACATCACCATCCCCCTCGAAGAAATCGCCAGCACGCCCAAAAACCGCCGCCTCAATCTCGCCGCCATCCGCCGAATCGTCCTCTTCCTCGAAGACCCGGCAGAGCTCCACGTCTTCCACCTCGATCACGTCCGCATCGAATAATTTCACCTACGACAAATCGTGGAATCGCTTTGGCGCGTAGCGCCAGCAACTACGGTAGCCGTGGGTGAAGCGTAGCGTAACCCACGGAAAGGGGAGAGCGCCATGCGCCGCGTATGCGGCGCGACAAACCGTGTTCATCACACAGCGCAGTTGCCAGCCAAGGCCGCTTCCCGCATCTTCCCAGCCCGAAAATTTTCTCATGTCTTTCTTCATCACCACCGCGATTGATTACACCAACGGCGCACCGCACATCGGCCACGCTTACGAAAAGGTGCTCGCCGACGTGCTCGCGCGCTATCACCGGCTGAAAGGCGAGGACGTTTTCTATCTCACCGGCGTGGATCAACACGGGCAGAAAGTGCAGCAGAGCGCGGAGAAAGTCGGCATCGAGCCGCAAGAATACGTGGACGGCATCACAAAAAAGTTCAGCGCACTGTGGGAGAAGCTCGACGTGAAATACGATGCTTGGGCCGCGACCACCGACCCGCTTCACAAAGAATGCGTGCGCGCCAATCTGCAAAAACTGTGGGACGACAAAGACCCCGCGACGGGACAAAGCCGCTGGATTTACAAAAAGTCGCAGCGCGGTTTTTACAGCGTGAGGCAGGAGCAATTTCTCACCGACAAAGAGCGCGGCCCCGATGGACAATTCGGCCCCGAGTGGGGCGTCGTCGAAGAGCGCGACGAGGAAAATTTCTACTTCCGCCTCACGCAAGACCCCGCAACCGGACTGCCCGGATGGGACCCCAAACAGTGGCTCCTCGATTTCATTGATAAACGCAGCGCCGACGGAAAACCCTTCGTCGTTCCCGATTTCCGCGTCTCCGAACTTCGCAACGCCGTGGAAAAACTCGAAGGCGACCTTTGCATCTCCCGTCCCGCCTCGCGGTTGAAATGGGGCATCCCGTTTCCCGAGAGCTTCGGCGCTGGCTTCGTCACCTTCGTGTGGTTCGACGCGCTCGTGAACTACATCACCTTCGCCCCCGGCCACGACCCTCACTACGGCGAGCGAACCGCCAAGGCGCCAGGACGCCAAGAAGAGGAGAACGCAGAAAATCTTGGCGCCTTGGCGTCTTGGCGGTTCAACGATTTCTGGCCGCCGCTCCACGTCATCGGCAAGGACATCCTTATCCCCGCCCACGGTATTTATTGGCCCATCATGTTGAAAGCGCTCGGCTTCACCGACGAAGAAATGCCCACGCTGCTCGTGCACGGCTGGTGGAACATCCGGGGCAAAGGCGGCGAAAGCGAAAAGATGAGCAAGAGCCTCGGCAACGTCGTGGACCCCGACCTCCTCGCCGACAAATACGGCCCCGAAGCCCTGCGCTACTACCTCATGAGCGACATCGCCACCGGACGTGATGCAGATTTCAGCGAGGAAAGGCTCATCGGTGCATACAACACCGACCTCGCGAACTCGCTGGGCAACCTGCTGAACCGGTCTCTTAGCATGGCGGCAAAGTATAGAGAAAGTCTCCTA
>CAMBOD010000275.1 GCA_945868985.1 Prosthecobacter debontii
AACGCGTAGCGAGAAACAATAGTAGGAAACACAGCCTCATGCCCCGAAGATGAACAGCGAGCGCCCGGCAATCAACGCCCAAGCGCGGCGACTCCTCAACGCGGATACAATTCCCCGGATGTCACAGATGATTTTCAACCACGGATGACACGGATAGATGCATTGTTCATCGCAAACTGATCCGTATTTGTCCCGCTCGCTGTCTTGAAGAGGGCATAATTCCATTTGTCCCGGAGGGACAGCGCGAGGTTAGCCGGTCGGCAAGTCCGCCGTAGGTGGACGCAGCCACCGGATCATCGCCATTTCAAAACAACTGCCCCGGTAGGGGCGGCGGAATACAAGCAGCGATTCATTTCCATCGCCCCAGCCGGGGCTTTTGCCGTGTGTGGCGGTAATCCGGCGGTTGTCACCGCCGGCTAATTTCGGGCAGGCCCTCCGGGCCTCAATCCCCTCATCCGTGTGCATCTGCGAAATCCGTGGTCAATCATCCGCGCCATCCGCGGCAACGCCCTACTCGATCTCCTCGAAGTGGCTAAACATCCGGAAACCGTCGTAGCGATCCTGGATGTCCTTTTGCGTGAGCGTCCGCATCCGTTCGAGGCTGAACTGCTCCACGTTATACGACGCCAGCACCGAGCCGAACACCACCGCCCGGCGCAAATCGGTGAACTTCACCGTGCCGTCCACCGTGCTCGCGAGATAGCCGGCGAGACCGCCAGCGAACGAGTCCCCAGCCCCGGTCGGGTCATGCACATCCTCCAGCGGATACGCGCCGCACGAAAAGAAATCCCCGTTTTCGCCGAAGAGCAAACAGCCGTGCTCGCCCTTCTTCACCGCCACGAAACGCGGCCCCATCGCCTGAATCTTCTGGCCCGCCTTCACCAGCGAAGTCTCCTTCGTCAGCAAACGCGCCTCGCCGTCATTCAGAATCAGCATATCCACCCGCTTGAGCAGCCGCGTCAGCTCCGGCAGCGCGATGTTGATCCACAAGTCCATCGTATCCGCGATCACGAACTTCGGCTTCTTCACCTGATCCAGCACGTGGTTCTGCAAATCCGGCCCGATATTTCCCAGCAGCACAAACGGCGTCTCCGCATACCCCGGCGCCAGCACCGGATTGAAATGCTCGAACACATTCAGCGCGATACTCCGCGTCTCGCGCACATTCATGTCCACCATGTATTCGCCCGACCACCGGAACGTCTCCCCGTCCACCATCTGCAACCCCGCAAGGTCCATCCCGCGCGATTTAAAAAACTCCACATGCTCGCCGGGAAAATCCTTCCCCACGACGCCGACCAGATTCACCTGCGAGAAAAACGACGCCGCCACCGCGCAATAACTCGCCGACCCGCCGAGCAGATCCGCGTGCTCCTCAAACGGAGTCTTTACTGTATCGAGCGCAATGGAACCAACGACGAGGACGGACATAGGAGAATAAAGGATTACGGGTTTGGAATGAGAAAATATTTCCGCCAGCGGCGGAAAGGCGCACGGCATACATAGCGAAAGTGTGCGCGTCCAGCCCGATGCTGGCGCGTCGTGTCTCTTTGCTACTGTGGCGGGTTCTCGGTGCCGTCGGGGAAGATGATTTCGGTGTTCGGCAGGGCGGCGCGCAGTTCGCGCAGCGCGGCGGCGGGGATTTTGTCGCACCAGTATAGATTGAGCATTTGTAGACCTATGAGGCTCTTTAGGGCATCCACGTTTTGCAGGGCGTCGCAAAGATTGAGGTCTAGTTCTTTCAGTCCCGGGATGCTCTTCAGTCCGTCCAGATTTTGTAATGCGGGGCATCCCCCGAGACTGATCGCTTGGAGATTGGTGAAGCCCTTCAGATCGTCCGTATTTTGCCGCGTGGGGCTTCCGCCGAGGCCGAGCGTTCGCAGACCGGGAAGGCTTTTTAGGATGTCCACGTTTTGCAGCGCGGTGCAGCCGTAGAGCCAGAGCTTTTGCAGGGCGGTGAGGCCCTTGATGACATCAAGGTTTTCGTCCTTACATCCCTCAGCACTCAAATCCGTGGGGTTGAGATGGTGGAGCATTTCGCGGTAGTGGCCAAGGTCGGGGACTTCTCCCATCTCAAGCACGCGGGGGTGCGCGCCCCATGTTTCCTTTTTGAGCGCATTGTGCCAGTCCTGCTTGATCAGGCTGAGGGTGTCTTCGCACCTCCACTCGAACCCCGCCTCCTTCGCCTCGCGGACGGCGTTGTTGTAGGCGTGGAGCTTCCACATCTGCCAGCCCATGCCGCCGAGGAAGACGACGATGAGGACGCACCAAAGCTTTTTCCCAAAGCTGCTCTCGCCATGCGTGGTGTGCCCGTCTTTCACGCGGGCCTTTTGCCGGACGTGGTGATCATTTACAAGGCGCGAGGGGGCGCTGGCTCAGGCGAGGATGCCTTTGACGACTTTGCCATACACATCGGTGAGGCGGTAGTCGCGACCGGTGTGGCGGTAGGTGAGGCGTTCGTGGTCGAGGCCGAGGAGGTGGAGGATGGTGGCGTGGAAGTCGTGCACGTGGACGGGGTCTTTGGCGACGTTGATGCCGTAGTCGTCGGATGCGCCATAGACGCTGCCTGCATTCACGCCCGCGCCGGCGAGCCACGAGGAATAAACCCAGTGGTGGTGTTCGCGGCCTTTGGCGTCGGCTTTTTCCACGAAGGGCGTGCGGCCAAACTCGGTGGTCCAGACGACGAGCGTGTCGTCCAACATGCCGCGCTGTTTCAAATCCATGAGCAGGCCGGCGATGGGCTGGTCCACGTTTTTTGCAAGGGGGACGTGGTCTTTCATGTCACCGTGGGCGTCCCAGTTTGCGGAGGAGCCGCTGTCTATCAACTCGACGAAGCGGACGCCGTGTTCGGCGAGGCGGCGTGCGATGAGGCATTGCCAGCCGAAGCCGGTGGTCTGCCCGCGCTGCAATCCGTAGAGGGCGAGGGTGGCGTCGCTTTCCTGCGAGAGATCGAAGACGTGCGGCACTTCCATCTGCATGCCGAACGCGGTTTCGAAGGAGCGGATGCGGGCGTCGAGAAGCGGGTCGCCCGCGCGGGCGGCGAGGTGGCGCTGGTTCATGCGGCGCATTTCGCCCAGCTCCATCTCCTGCAAGCGGCTGGTGGTGCGGCGCTGGACGTTGGCGATGGGTTCGCTGCCGGGGACGACGAGCGTGCCTTGATGCGCGCCGGGCAGGAAGTCGCTGCCCCAGACCTGCCCGCCGGCGTAGGGTGATTTCGGCGCGAGGACGACGAAGGACGGGAGGTTGTTGTTTTCCGTGCCGAGGCCGTAGCTGACCCACGAGCCGATGCTGGGGCGCGCGAAGGTGAACGAGCCGGTGTGAATACCGAGCGTGGCTTCGTAGTGGTTCGTGTGGTCGGATTTCATCGAGCGGATGACGCAGAGGTCGTCCACGCATCCGGCCATGTGGGGAAAGAGCGAGCTGACTTCGATGCCGGATTTGCCGTGGGGCCGGAACTCAAACTGCGGGCGCTTGAGGAACATTTTGTAGTCCCCTTTCCTGCCCTGATATTCGTTGATGGGAGTCGTCTTCCCCGCATCGGCGAAGAGCCGCGGCTTCGGGTCCCACGAATCGACGTGCGACACTCCGCCACTCATGTAGAGGAAGATGACGCGCTTGGCCCTCGGCGGAAAATGCGAGGCACGCGGCGCGAGCGGATCGGCGGGCACGGCGTCGCTGCCGAGCAGTTGCGAAACGAGACCGGGCAGCAGCATGGAGCCACCCACCATCGAGCGGAGAAATCCGCGGCGGGTCGGGCAGAAATGTGTGTCGGGTTTCATCGGTGAGTAGAAAATGAGTGCGAACCCTAAGTTCGCGGCTTTGTCCCGGAGGGACGATGGAAATTAGCCGGTGGTAAAGCGAGCCTGCGAGCGCGAACCACCGGATCGCGTGCACAAAAATATAGCGCCCCGAAGGGTGCGCAGGATTGCGCTGCAATAAACGAATTCCTGCGCTCCCTCCGGGGCACATACGCTTTCCACACGTGAACCGGTGGTTTCGTTCGTTCCTCACTCCACCACCGGCTAATTTCCATCGTCCCTTCGGGACTATCCTTCACCGGGGCGGATTCACTGCATCGATTCACAGTTGGTTTCATCGCGATTCAGTCGAGGTGCAGAAATTCATTACTGGCAAACAGCGTGCGAACATAGGCGGCGTGCGCGACGACATCCACATCCTTCTCGCCTGCGGTTTTGAGTTCAGCGCGATAGGCGGCGAGGAATGTCGCGGCTTCGGACAACTCGATGTCGGTTGGCGCGCGCCCAGTGGTGAGACGCCACGCGAAGCGGATGCGCTCCGCTTCATCCGGTTGCGCAGCGATGATCCGCTCCGCACAACTGCGCGCCTTTTCGTGGA
>CAMBOD010000276.1 GCA_945868985.1 Prosthecobacter debontii
AGTTTGGCCTCGGCTTTGATCATTTCCTCGAACGTGCCGTAGCAGCGGTTTGCGGGGAGGAAGAAATCCGCGCCGCTGGCTTTGCTGCGTGCGGGGTCGGACGAGAACGCTCCGCAGACGAGTTCAACTTGCTGATCCATGGCTGCGGCGATGCGATGCACTGCGCCGATGAAAGCGCCGCGTCCGCCGCCGACCATTCCGTAACGAATTTTTCTGCTCATAGTGGGTAGGTGTGTGTTTTTGAAAATGCCCGCGTTCATCGCGGGAGCGTCAGCGTGTAAGCGACGGATTTTCCTGCGGCAAGTGCGAAGGCGTGGATGGATGCTTTTGCTACAAAATACAACCGGGCGGCGCTTCGTAGTGGAGCGCCGCCCGGTTGCGGGGTGGTGGGAATTGTTTACTGCTTCTTCAAGTCCTTCAGCGCAGCCACGACATCATCGAGCGTCGCGGGTGGAGGGCCGACTGGCTTGGCGGCCTCCTTCTTTTCGACTTTTGCCATGAGAATGTTGTAGGGCTTTACGATCAGGAGAAAGACCACTCCCGCCATGATGAGAAATGCGATGGCGGCATTGAGGAAATTGCCAACCATGATGCTTTTGATCTGAAGGGCTGAAAAATCAGGCTGACCGCCAACCATGCCAATGATCGGTGTGATGATGTCCTTGACCATCGAGTCCACGATTTTTCCGAATGCACCGCCGATAATGACGCCCACGGCCAGTGTGATGACATTGCCTTTCAGTATGAATGTCTTGAACTCTTCGATGAGGTTTTTCATAGCGCGCGGATGGCAATGCGGAAACCGCCCAAAGTAAAGCGGGAGTTTTAGTTTTTCTGCAAAGTCTTGCCGATTACTGGATAAGGCTTGTCGTTTCAGAACTTTTTTGGGACTTCGCCTGCCTGCCTATGAAATCACTCGCTCATTTTCTGACACGAACAGTCGCTATCCTTGCTGCACTCATTCTCGCCGGCTGCTCCGGCGGCGATAGCCACGAAAAAGTCGTGGATGATGTGTTGAAGCAGATGGATCGCATGGTCACTGCCATGAGCAGTGTCACGGACAAAGCCACGGCGGAAAGAGCGGTCGCGGAGTTGAAAACCGTCGCTGATGAGATGAAAAAGCTTGGCGAGCGTGCGAAGAAATTGGGTGAGCCGTCAGCAGAGTTGAAGACAAAGCTCGAAGCTAAAATGACCGCGAAGCAGACCGAAATGCAGCAGAAGATGGCCGGAGCGCAAGCATCCATAGCCAAAGCCGGGCCCGAAGCGGGAATGATCCTGATGAAGGGGATGATGGAATTTGCACCAGCAATGGAAGAAGTCGGGAAGCTCTTTCAGGGAGCTGACAAAAAGTAGCAGTCGGCTCCAAAGCCCACACATCACGAGCGCGTCTGCCCATTGCTTCTCACAGCGCTGCGTGAGATCCGCACTCTTCTCCGCTTTTGGAGAGAAAGGGTTTCTACGCGAGGATTCCCTTTACGATTTTTGACGGAAGGACGCCGGTGAGGCGGGCGTCGAGGCCCTGCCATTTGACGCTGAGCTTGTGGTGGTCGAAGCCGAGGAGTTGCAGGATGGTGGCGTGGAGGTCGCGGACGTGGACAGGGTTTTCGACGATGTTGTAGCTGAAGTCGTCGGTGGTGCCATAGACGACACCGCCTTTGATGCCGCCGCCGGCGGCCCACATGGTGAAGCAGCGCGGGTGGTGGTCGCGTCCGTAGTTGGTCTGTGAGAGGCCGCCCTGGCTGTAGATGGTGCGGCCAAATTCGCCGCCCCACAGGACGAGTGTTTCGTCGAGGAGTCCGCGCGATTTGAGGTCCTGAAGGAGCGCGTGGCATGGCTGGTCAATGTCGCGGCACTGGTCGGGCATGCGTCCGCCGACGTTGAAGTGGTGATCCCAGTTGTTGTGGTAGATTTGCACGAAGCGGACGCCGCGCTCGGAGAGCCGACGCGCGAGGAGGGCGCTGTTTGCGAAGGTGCCGGGCTTCTTTGCGTCGGGGCCATACATTTCAAAAGTGGACGCGGGCTCTTTGCTGAAGTCGGTGAGATCGGGCACGCTGGCCTGCATTCGGAAAGCCATTTCGTATTGGGCGATGCGGGTGTGGATTTCCGGGTCGCCGACAAGTGTGGCGTTTTGTTCGTTGAGGGCTTTGATGCCGTCGAGGGTGTTGCGGCGGACATTGCTCGGGACGCCGGGCGGGTTGTTGATGTAAAGAATGGGATCTCCTTTGCTGCGGAATGCGACGCCCGCGTGCTGGCCGGGGAGGAAGCCGCTCGTCCACAGTTTGCCGGAGATGGCCTGGATTTGCTCGCGGTTTGTCGGCTCGGCGACGAGCACGACGAATGTGGGCAGGTTTTGATTTGCAGAGCCGAGTCCGTAGCTGAGCCATGAGCCAAGGCACGGGCGGCCTGATAGCTGGTTGCCCGTCTGCATCATGGTGATGGCGGGCTCGTGGTTGATCGCCTCGGTATACATCGAGCGGATAAAAGCGACATCGTCCACGCATTTGGAAAACCACGGGAGCAACTCGGAGTTCATCCACATGCCGTTGCTGCCAAACTGCGCGAATTTGTATTTCGACGGTGCGATGGGGAAGCGCGTCTGTTTCGAGGTCATCGTGGTGAGGCGCTGGCCCTGGCGGATGCTATCGGGCAGGTCTTTGTCATACCACTTTGCCATTTCCGGCTTGTAGTCGAAGAGGTCCATCTGCGAAGGGCCGCCGACCATGTGGAGGTAGATCACGCGCTTTGCTTTCGGGGCGAATTGCAGCGCGACTCCCGCAGGATGCTCGGGCTCGGCGAAGGCTTCATTCCCGAGCAGCGTGGCGAGCGCGGCCATGCCGAGCGCGTTTTTTCCACGTGAGAAAAACTGACGACGGGTTTCGTAGGTAGCGTATTCGGTGAAAGGATTCATGGGCGTTATTTGTTGAGGGCTTCGTCGAGGTTCAGGATTTGGTTGGCGACCATCGTCCATGCTGCGAACTGCGCGGGTGGCAGCGCGGGATCGGCTTTACTTTCGCCGAAGGTGAGCAGCGATTTGGCGTCGTCTGGTGACTGTGTGTAGTGCGTCAGCAATACGTCGTGGCTCGCGGTGAGGATCGAGATTTCTTCCGCACGCAAAGCTCGGAGCAGGACTCTCCGCGCCATGAAATCGAGCACGGCATTCGTGTCCTTCGTTTTTTGCAGTGCGGACTGCGCGAGATGGCGCGCGCTTTCGACAAACTGCGGATCGTTGAGCGTGACGAGCGCCTGCAATGGCGTGTTTGTGCGCTCGCGGCGGATGCTGCAGGACTCGCGGCTCGGTGCGTTGAAGACATCAAGCGATGCAGGTGGAGCCGAGCGTTTCCAGAAGGTGTAAAGACTGCGGCGGTAGAGCGACTCGCCGGTGTCGCGCTTGTATTTGCCAGTGTTGGATTCCGGCATCGCTACAGCTTCCCACACACCATCGGGCTGATAAGGGCGCACGCTCGGGCCGCCGATTTTCTGGACGAGCAGGCCGCTCGCCGCGAGGGCGTAGTCGCGCACCATCTCGGCATCCATGCGGAAGCGGGGACCGCGTGAAAGCAGGCGGTTCTCCGGATCGCGTTCGAGTTTTTCGGGTGTCACGACAGCGCTCTGTTTGTAGGCCTCGCACGTCACGAGCTGGCGGATGAGTCGCTTCACGTCCCAGCCATTGTCGCGGAAGTCCACAGCGAGCCAGTCGAGCAGAGCAGGGTGCGATGGCGGGTCGCCCATGATGCCGAAGTCCTGCGAGGATTTCACAAGGCCGGTGCCGAAAATATCCTGCCAGAAACGATTCACGGTCACGCGTGCGGTGAGAGGATTGTCCTTGGCCACAAGCCACTCGGCGAGGCCGAGGCGATTTAACGGTGCGCCTGCGGGCATCGGGTGCAAGGAGGCAAGGACTGCGGGTTTCAGTTCATCCTTCGGCTGATCGTATTGCCCACGGAAAAGCAGCCGCGCCATTGGCTGGGAGTCGGCCTTTTCTTTTTGAATGTGCGTCACCGGACTGCGCTTTTGGATTTCCTTCTTCTCGGACTCCAGCGCTGCAATTTTCGCCGTGAGATCCTTGCTGGTGGGATCGCCGGCGGAGAAAAATGCGAATAGCCGCTGCCTTTCCTCCGGCGTGCGAGTGCCCACAAGTTTGGCGAGTATGGGGCGCAAGTCGGGCAACTCGGCGATTGTCCGCACCTGCTTTTCTTTTAAGACGCCCGAGTAGAGCCGCACGTCCTGCACGGCCCCGGTGAATACCTCGCCGCCACCGGCGCGTCGGCCTACCATCAGCGGCTGCTTTGTGCGGATACTGCCGGTGAGCTTGTCCACTTCCACTTTGGTTTTC
>CAMBOD010000277.1 GCA_945868985.1 Prosthecobacter debontii
GGGCAAAAGCAACCTCGCCATCGGCCAGCGCACCAAACTCAAACTCACCACGCAAGAGCTCGACGCCGAAATCGTCAGCATAGAGCGCATCATTGATGCCTCCACCCTTGAAGCCCTCCCCGGCGACCGCGGCTACATCGCCCGCAACGACGTCGCCGAAGTCACCATCCAAGTCCGCGGCGCACTAGCCTTCGACAACGCCGACCGCAACGCCCTCCTCGGGCGCTTCGTATTGCTCGACGGACGCCAAGTCGGCGGCGGCGGCATCATCTTCGGCGGCACCTACTCCGACCGCACCCAGCCCAAATCCGCCAACATCTTCTGGAGCGAAGGCAACGTCACCCCCGAACAACGCTACGCCCGCAACGGCCACAAAGGCGCAGTCGTCTGGCTCACCGGCCTCTCCGGCTCCGGAAAAAGCACCATCTCCAGCGCCCTCGAACGCGAACTCTTCAACCTCGGCATCCAGACCTACATCCTCGACGGCGACAACATCCGCCACGGCCTCAACAGCAACCTCGGCTTCTCCCCCGAAGACCGCGTCGAAAACATCCGCCGCGTCGCCGAAGTCGCCAAACTCATGGCCGGCGCAGGCGTCGTCGCCATCACCGCATTTATCTCCCCGTATCAAGCCGACCGCCGCAAAGCCCGCACCATCGCCTGCGAAGCCGGCGTGGACTTCTACGAAATCCACGTCGCCGCCCCCCTCGAAATCTGCGAACAGCGCGACCCCAAAGGCCTCTACAAAAAAGCCCGCACCGGCGAAATCCAAGACTTCACCGGCATCAGCGCCCCCTACGAAGCCCCCGAAAGCCCCGAAATCACCGTCGCCACCGGCAAACAAAGCATCGCCGAAAGCGTCGCCCAAATCCTCCAATTCCTCCGCCAGCGCATCAAAGTAGACGCCGAATTCGAGATCTAGCCAAACGCGGGAAAAGAAACCTCCGTGGACACCGTGCCCTCCGTGCGAGGCAGTTCTTCTCGCGCAAAGGCGCAAAGAGCAGCAAACGTTTTTCATCTGGAAGGCAGGAAGGCAGCCATGGCCCCCCGCCGTCATATACAACCGCAGCCACATCGCATACGACTTCTCCGTCGCATGGGAGAAGTGCCGCACGCGCACCGCGTCCTTGAGTTTTTCGAGAGCTTCGGAAACCGTCATTGCCCCCCGCTCCACGAGCCGCTACTCCACCGCAATATGCCCTCAAAAATCTTCCAGTCGCACACTCACCAGTTGGCTGCACTACGCGCATGACAAAGAAACGAATCACGATGGGACTTCTACTTCTGAGCATTGCGCTGACAGTTGTCTTCGTCGCCGGCAGTTTCGTCACTTACGCCGAGCCGATCAGTTCTACCGACATGCAGAACATCTACCTACGCCGGATTACGAGGTTTGGTATTCCGATACTTCTCTTGCAGGCAGCGGCATGGATTTCGGCCTTTGTCGACAGGAGGCACAATGCGGGAGGTAGGACCGGGAAGTAGGGACTGACTGATTATTTGCTCTCAAAGCTTTCCTTTTGACAGGAAAACACCGGACCGCTTTCCTCTGCATCCACAGAACCCCAAACACAATATGCTAACCTCATATACAAAAAAGCCCCGCCCGTTAGCTGGTGAATAGGATGTTCGGCGATTCCTCGCGTCTCCTGAAAACATGAGCCGAAAACCACTGCTCCTACTCGGATGCCTTCTCGCATTTATTGCTCCGGCCCTCGCAGCCGAGTTGAGCCTCAGTCTCCAGCCTTCGGTGCCCGACCGAGAGGCCGAGACCGAACGTGCCTTTGCCCAAGAACGCGAGGCGGACGTTATGGTTTTCTACGACACAGCCAAGGAACTCCAACTCCAGCGCCCCGAGCAAAAGCAGCTTTTTACTTCGGAGACTGCATTGCTCGCACACCTCTCCCAACGCAAGGAACGGAAACAGTTACTCGTCGTCATCCTTAGCAAGCGCCACGAGTTTTCTGACCCGAATCAGACGCTCGACGGATTTTGGCAGGCGTGCAAAAAAGCTGGCTTCGAGCGCGTTATCATTCAGCAGGCTCACTCTTCCAGCCGACCAAGCCTCCGTGAATAACCCGGAAACGCCGAACCAGGCGTTGCAGCGAACTCGCTCCGCTGTCACGTTGGCTGCTTCCAGCCGCCGGCTTTCCCCCGCCATGCAGCCAGCGCGCCAGCTCCGCGAGTCGCTGAGCTTGGGGGTCGTCGTCGCTACTCGTATCCTGTGAACCGAGCCACTGCCAAACCGCTTGTCATTGCAGTCACTGGCTTCACCTCAGTCATCACACTCATCCTTTGGTTCATCAGCTTTATGGAGTTCGACCAACTCAGCCGATTCGGAGAGCGCCCACTTTCACTCCCGCCATTCGGACACGTTCTTCACGTTCTCTACCATCCCAGTTGGCTGCTGCCAGTTTCGGCAGCCGTGTTCGGGCGGCGCTTACTCAGCACAGAGCAGCCGCCCGACAGCGCAGTGTCACGCTATTGCAGTTTCTTCGTTCTGGCCGCATCCATTTGGGCGCTTATCGCCGTCTTTGGCCTCTACTCCTTCTATGCCATGCACCACCATTTCCTGTGATGGAAGTAGGGACTGACTGATTATTCGCTTTCAAGGGATCGCCGGCTCGCGCGGCGGGCGTTCATTTTTCTACGAAAGAAAAATCGCTTCCGCAACTCACGTTCATTGCACTTCTTCCCCGTGTGGCGCTTGTCCGGGGAGGAGGAATGTTTTCACGAGTTCGCCCTCGCCGCAGGCGGTCATGCCGCGGAAGCGTTTGAACCATTCGCCTTCGGGGACTTCGGGGTTGGTGTCCAGCCATGCGGCGAACGTCACAATTTGCGACCTTGAGATTTGCCGTTCGCGGGCGCGGGTGAGCAGGTGTTGGAAAAGTGCGTCGGGCAACCGGGCGCGGAGGATTTTCGGCATGTCAGCGGCGACCGTAAAATCCTTCGGTGATTTCTTCCCGGAGGCGCGCGACTTCCACCGGGTCGGTCGCTTCGACGAACTTGTCCACGAGCACGCCGATTTCTTCCGGCGACAACTGTCGAATTTCTTCGAGCTTCTTTGTGTAGCGCACGACCTCGGCCAGTTCCGCAGGCGGCAGGCTGTCAATCTCGTGGATGATCTCGGCGGCGGTCATGGGCTAAGAATAGGGGATTGCAAGGCTGTGGTCAACCCGTGTCACGATTGCTCGAATGTGTGTGGAAAAAGCGTGCGCGCTCGCCATTTCACGACAAGCGATGCCTCGTGTGGCGGTTGTTGATTCTCCCCCGCAAACATCAACGGCGACAGGAACCGAGCTTGCGAGATAGCCTGCCACAGGCAGCCCGCAGGGCGAGCGCAGCGAGGCAATGTCGCCGCTCCTTGCGTGGGAACTACACGTCGAGCTTGGTCCAGGCGGCGTTCTTTTTCGAGGAGGCGACGACGGCTTCGATGAAGGCCATGCCGCGGATGCCGTCTTCGATTTTCGGGTAGTCGAGGGCGAGGTCGCCTTTGGGCAGTTTCTTGCCGTCGAGTCGGGCGCGGATGGTGGTGGCGAAGTTGCGGTAGATGTTGGCGAAGGCTTCGAGGTAGCCCTCGGGGTGCGAGGGAGGTGTGCGGCCTGCGGCGAGGGCGGCTTTGCCGAGGTAGCCGTTGGCGGTGCGATAGACTTGCATGGGCTGGTCGAGCCATTTGACGAGGAGGGTGTTCGGCTCTTTCTGGTGCCATTCGAGTCCGCCTTTTTCGCCATAGACGCGGATGTTGAGGTTGTTTTCCTCGCCGACGGAAATCTGCGAGGCGTGCAGGACGCCTTTTGCGCCGCCTTTGAAGCGCAGGAGCACGTTGCCGTCGTCGTCGAGTTTGCGGCCTTTCACGAAAGCGGTGAGGTCGGCGGCGAGTTCGGAGATTTGCAGGCCGGTGATGTATTCGGCGAGGTTCTCGGCGTGCGTGCCGATGTCGCCGATGCAGCCTGCGGCGCCGCTGCGTTTGGGGTCGGTGCGCCATGCGGCTTGTTTTTGGTCGGAGGCTTCGAGGCGCGTGGCGAGCCAGCCTTGCGGATACTCGACGACGACTTTGCGGATTTTTCCAAGCACGCCGGATGCGACCATTTCGCGCGCCTGTTTGACGAGCGGGTAGCCGGTGTAGTTGTGCGTGAGGCCGTAGAGTTGGCCGGTCTTTTTCACGATCTCGGCGAGCTTCTTTGCCTGCGCGAGGCTGAACGTGGCAGGCTTGTCGCTGAGGACGTGGAAGCCGTGCTCCAGCGCCATTTTCGCCGGCGGGAAGTGCATGTGGTTCGGTGTGACGATGGAGATGAAATCCATGCGTTCGCCGAGCGGGAGTTTGGCCTCGGCT
>CAMBOD010000278.1 GCA_945868985.1 Prosthecobacter debontii
GCCGCCCTGACGGACGCGACCACAACGCAAAGGGCTACACGATGTGGATGGCCGGCGGCGGCGTGAAGGGAGGTCTCAGCTACGGCTCCACCGATGACTACGGCTACAAGGCCGTGGAAAATCCCGTCCACGTCCACGATCTCCACGCGACCATGCTGCACCTCATGGGCCTCGATCACGAAAAGCTCACCTTCAATTATGCGGGCCGCAATTTTCGTCTCACTGATGTTCACGGCAACGTCGTGAAGGCGCTCATGGCGTGAGCGCAAAATCAGCGATTTTCAATCGCGCTCATAGTTTGATTTGACCGACTCGAAACTCTCCCCTAAATCCGCGTGCCTTCCTGCCTTCGGGCTGCGGCCTGGGTGAGGGAAGGAAGCATGGGAAGTGTGCTGGATGCGCTCTCTGAGTTGCACTGTCGCGCACCCAATACGAACGAACAGAAAATGAACAATAACGGACTACCAAAAAAGCAGGGACTTTACGACCCACGGTTTGAGCATGACGCATGTGGCGTCGGTTTCATCGCTCATATGAAGGGGAAAAAGTCGCACGACATCGTGGCGCAGGGACTGCAAATGCTCATGAATCTCGACCATCGCGGCGCGTGTGGCGCGGAGGTGAATACGGGCGATGGCGCGGGCATTTTGATGCAGATGCCGGATTCGTTTTTGCGCAAGGTGACGGATGGAAAGTTTAAACTTCCAGCGGAAGGCCAGTATGGAGCGGGTCTTGTTTTCATGCCGAAGAATCCGACGCTTCGCAGGAAGCTTGAGGAGGCTTTTGAAAAGATCGTGGCCGCTGAAGGGCAGTATTTCCTCGGCTGGCGGAAGGTGCCGACGGACAATTCTTCGCTCGGCGAGACTGCGAAGGGCGCGGAGCCGGCGATGATGATGGCCTTTATCGAGCGCGGTGAGAATTGCGCGGATGATGCGGCTTTTGAACGGAAGCTTTATGTTATCCGCAAGCGGTCGTTTAACGAGATCCGGTGCTCGACTTTGCCGGGCGGAAATTTTTGGTATGTGTGCAGTCTGTCTTACAAGACGCTGGTGTATAAAGGGATGTTGCTGACGGACCAGGTGGGCAAGTATTTCCAGGATTTGAGCGACCCGGATATGAAGTCGGGGCTGGCGCTGGTTCACTCGCGGTTTTCCACGAATACGTTCCCGAGCTGGGACCGTTCGCATCCGTATCGCTACATCGCGCACAATGGTGAAATCAACACGCTGCGCGGGAATATCAACTGGATGCACGCGCGTCAGTCGCTGGCGGATTCGCCGCTTTTCGGCGAGGACTTCAAGCAGACGCTGCCGGTGGTGAATCCGAACGGCTCGGACTCTTCGATGTTCGATAATGTGCTGGAGCTTCTCGTGCTCGCGGGGCGTTCGTTGCCGCACGCGATGATGATGATGATTCCGGAGCCATGGAGCGGTCACGAGTCGATGAGCGATGAGCTGAAGGCGTTTTACGAATATCACTCGTGCCTCATGGAGCCGTGGGATGGCCCGGCGTCGGTCGCTTTCACCGATGGCAAAATGATCGGCGCGACGCTGGACCGCAATGGTCTGCGGCCTTCGCGTTATTACGTGACGAAAGACGACATCGTGGTGATGGCGAGCGAGGCGGGCGTGCTTCCTTTCCCGCCGGAGAATATCGCGATCAAAGGCCGTTTGCAGCCGGGCCGCATGTTCATCGTGGACATGGAGCAGGGGCGCATCGTTCCGGACGACGAGATTAAGCGGAAGATTTCGACGGCGCAGCCTTACCGTTCGTGGCTGAATCAGCACCTCGTGCCGCTGGCGAAGTTGCCTGATAACGGCAAGATCGCGGAGCCGGATCACGACACGGTGCTGAAGCGTCAGCAGGCGTTTGGCTACACCTTTGAAGACTTGCGGATGCTGATGGTGCCGATGGCGCGCGACGGTGTGGAAGCGGTCGGCTCGATGGGCACGGACACGCCAATCGCCGTTCTCAGCAACAAGTCGCAGTCGCTTTTCAACTACTTCCAGCAGCTCTTCGCGCAGGTGACGAATCCGCCGATCGACTGTATCCGCGAGGAAATCATCACGAGCACGCTCACGACCATCGGCTCGGAGGGCAACCTCCTTGATCCGCAGCCGAAGAGCTGCAACCTCATCGCGCTGGAGAATCCGGTGCTGACGAACGAGCAGTTTGCGAAGCTAAAGCACGTTGACGAAGAGGGATTCAAGTCGGTGACGATCCCGATTTTGTATCCGGTCGCGGGCGGTGCTGATGCGCTGCGCAAGGCGATGACGGAAGTCTGCGCGAAGGCTTCGCAGGCTGTGGAAGAGGGCGTGAACATCATCATCATCAGCGACCGTGGAGTGAACGCGGAGCTGGCGCCGATTCCGTCGCTGCTGGCGACGAGCGGGCTGCACCATCACCTCATCCGCGAAGGCACGCGCACGAAGGTCGGACTAGTGCTGGAATCGGGCGAGCCGCGTGAGGTGCATCACTTTGCGCTGCTCATCGGCTACGGCATCGGTGCAGTGAATCCTTATCTCGCGTTCGAGACGCTCGACGACATGATTCAGGAGGGCATGCTCACGGGCGTGGACCACAAGACGGCTTGCAAGAATTTCGCCAAAGCGGCGATCAAGGGCGTCGTGAAAGTGGCGTCGAAGATGGGAATCAGCACCGTGCAATCGTATCGCGGCGCGCAGATTTTCGAAGCGGTGGGACTGAGCAGCGCGGTGGTGGAGGAATACTTCACGTGGACTTCGTCGCGCATCGAGGGCGTCGGTCTGGAGCAAATCGCGGGAGAAGTCGCGATGCGCCACTCGCACGCATTTCCAAAGAGCTCGGCGACGAGCAACACGCTGGAGGCCGGCGGCAATTACCAATGGCGCAAAGACGGCGAGGAGCATCTCTTTAACCCGACGACCGTGCACAAACTGCAAGCGTCGGTGCGTCAGGGGAACTACACGATCTTCAAGCAATACTCGGCCGAGGTGAACGAGCAGAACAAGAAGTGGTGCACACTGCGCGGACTGCTCGATTTCAAAGGCGGCAAGGCCATTCCAATCGAGGAAGTGGAGAGCATCGAGAGCATCCTCACGCGATTTAAAACGGGCGCGATGAGCTACGGCTCGATCTCCAGCGAAGCGCACGAAGCACTCGCCATCGCGATGAACCGCATCGGCGGAAAATCGAACACCGGCGAAGGCGGCGAAGACCCCGAGCGCTTTACGTGGACGAACGCGGAAGGCGATTCGAAGAACAGCGCGATCAAGCAGGTGGCGAGCGGACGTTTCGGCGTGACGAGTCATTACCTGACGAATGCGAAGGAAATCCAAATCAAGATGGCGCAGGGCGCGAAGCCCGGTGAAGGCGGACAGCTCCCCGGTTCGAAAGTGTATCCGTGGGTTGCGAAGGTGCGTCACAGCACGCCGGGTGTCGGGCTCATCTCGCCACCGCCGCATCATGATATTTACAGCATTGAGGATCTCGCGGAGCTCATCCACGATTTGAAAAACTCGAACCGTGCGGCGCGTGTGAGCGTGAAGCTCGTCTCGGAAGTCGGCGTGGGCACTGTGGCAGCGGGCGTTTCCAAGGCGCACGCGGACGTCGTTCTCATCTCGGGCTACGATGGCGGCACCGGCGCTTCGCCGCAGGGCTCCATCAAACACGCTGGCATCCCGTGGGAACTCGGACTCGCCGAAACGCACCAGACGCTGGTGCTGAACAACCTCCGCTCGCGCATCGTCGTCGAGACGGACGGTCAGCTCAAAACGGGCCGCGATGTCGTCGTGGCAGCGCTGCTTGGCGCTGAGGAATTCGGTTTTGCCACCGCGCCGCTCGTCGCGCTCGGCTGCATAATGATGCGCGTCTGCCATCTCAATACGTGCCCCGTCGGCGTCGCCACACAGGACCCGGTGCTTCGCAAAAAGTTCACTGGCGACCCGGCACACGCGGTCAATTTCATGAAGTTCATCGCACAGGAAGTGCGCGAACTCATGGCGCAGCTCGGCTTCCGCACGCTCACCGAAATGGTGGGACGCACGGAATTCCTGGAGCCCAAGCAGGCCGTGGATCATTGGAAAGCGGCGGGCATCGATCTGAGCTCGATTCTTTACCAGCCGGAAGTCGGACCGGAAGTCGGCCGCTACTGCACGCTCAAACAGGATCACGGACTCGAAAAAGGCCTCGACCTCACGACGATGCTCGACATTTGCAAACCCGCAATCGAGCGCGGCGAAAAAGTGAACGCGACTGTGAAAGTCCGCAACGTCAACCGCGTCGTCGGCACGATCACCGGCAACGAAGTGACCAAGAAATACGGAGCCGCCGGACTGCCGGAGGACACGAT
>CAMBOD010000279.1 GCA_945868985.1 Prosthecobacter debontii
CCCGCGAAGGATGGTATTGGGCAGAAGATTCATTCTTTGGATAGCAAGGTTCTCAGGTCGCGGAATTCTGTTTCCGGCGTAGAACACTCACAACAAAGAAAAGATGAATGCGATGACATTCTCAATTCATCACCAGATTCTTGTGCAACACGGCGTCGTTGAAGGCGTGGTCGCAGGTGTCGAACACGAAGGTCTTTTCGTTGCGCCGGGTGTCCACGCGGACGCGGGGCGGGACTTCATTTCGCTCGAAGATCTGGCTCAGGTCGGCTTCGCCGAACCACTGTGTGATTGAATCCGCTGTCACGGGTGCTGTTTTCTTTTTCGTGTTGCGACGGGACTCGGAGATGGCTTCCAGCACTGCGGCGTCGAGCAGCTTGCTCCAGAGTTTGCGAAACAGAATGCCGGAGCCGTAGCTGTCGGCGGTGTTGATTTCACCGTTGATTGCGAAGGCGTAGCCCACGGCGTCGGGCGCATCATCAATGATTTTCGCCAGCGCTGCGCGATAGGCGTCCTTGCGCTTGAGCAGATCGTCGTCCTCGACTGAAAGCAGATAGCTGCTCGGCGAGGCGCAGGCCTTGATGTTTTTGTCCAGGCTCTCGCTCAATTTGCCCTGCACTTCCTCGACCTTGGCCCACACTTCGCCCTGGCACTTGCTCATCTTGGCGGCCATGCGGAGGGATTTATGGCTGAGGGAGGATTTCGCGCTGGAAAATGAACCTGCATCCTCGTCCGCGCGCCGGTGCCAGCGTCCGCTCTCCACGCAGAATGACGGGATCGGCACACGACCGGATTTTGCAGGCAGGACGAAATCCACACCGAGCGTGCGATCCTGCCGTCCGCCCTTCACTACATCGCCGGCCTGGATGTAGAGGTCGAGCGAGTCGGACAGGTTTTCGACCTCCAGTTGTCCGACGGTCCCAGTCTCGTGGACGGTGACGAATTTCTGCTCCAATGCCTGATCGAGCGGGATGAAGCGGCTGCCGTCCAGCGTATCGCTGCCGCGCAGGAGAAAGATGCTGAGGTTTTCATGGGTGAACGGGCCGGTGACGGTGATGTGTTTTGCATTCATGCCTCCATTTTACACACCCCATTGGACATCCGTGGTCCTACCATGAAAATTCCCGAAAATATATTTCGTCGCTCAAAGCTGTTTTGCCCTGCGGATGGCGGCGCGGAGGAGCGGGAGTTCCGCACGGATGTCGGAGCGAATGCGTGTGCAAAGCTGGAGGTAGTCGTGAAGCACGCGCAGGCCGTCCTCGCCCATTTGCCTGCCGGTGAATAGTTCCGGCAGTTTGTCCGAGAAGTTGAGTCCGAGTTGCAGGCTCTTTGACGGGATTTCCACGCCGATGTCATAGTTGGAGAGGAGCAGTCGCTGCTCGGGATGGGTTGTCGCGCCGCAAGCGTCCAGAAACCACGTTTGGGAACCAGTGTTATCGGCATGAAGAATCAGCAGCAGTTTCTTTTCTATGTGCCAGAGATTGCGCAGGATTTCCTCGGAGATGGAGAGGGCGCGCAGATGCACCAGCTTTGTCAGAAATTCAAGGTATGCGTCGGAATAGCCCGCGCCTTCAAGCTCGGGCAGATCGAAGCGCGTTTGCAGGCCGCGCAGGTAGATGAGCGATCGTTTCAACTCGCGGCCTATATCAATGAGAGAGTGTGTAAAGTCGCCCGGCATGTTTCAATTCAGGCTGAACCGTGGTTTCGTGGCAGCCTCTTTTTCCCGTTCCTTTGCGGCGGCAAGCGCTTCCTCGGGAGTCTGGCCGGTGAACAGCACGGCGCTTATCGAGGGGAAAAACTGATTAACCAATGTTCGGTGTCCGCGAATCACATGTTCGATGACGCTCATCCGGAGTCGCCCCCCCTCCCCTAGTGGTATCGCGGTGCGAAAGGCAATCTGACCGTCGCTGAAATCGAGATCAAAATGGCCAAGCCCGACCTTGTTGTTGATCCGCACAAGCAACTCTGCACACGCGTTCTGCCGCATCTCGGATGCCTTGAGCGGGAGCAATGACACCATCGCAAAACGTCCCTCATCATCTTGATGGGCGAGCCATCTCCACATGGTATTTTTGTTCTCAAGACCGGAATGCAGAATCCCTTTCGCACGATCAATCTCATAGTGGCATTGAAGGGATTCCAGAAATTTAACCAGCGGTGCGATTATCTTGTTCATCGGTAGTGGTAGTTGAAAACCACACTCTATCGGCCTTACGAGACATTGGCTGTCCCACCCTCGAAATAAGCCTTGGATGTATAGCGGACGCGAAAGCGATTTTCTTGCAGTGACTCATGGGGACGCTGCTTCAAAGCGGGCTGCAAACACTGTCTTTGACCCTACGACGGAAGAGGCGGAGGAAGCGTATTCGACTGCGGACTTTTTGCTCCGATCGATTCTTGAATCCGAATCGTGATTTGCAGCGTATAAACCGGTGACTTCAAAGCCCGACTTCCAGACTCACCACGACTAACCATACACAGAGCCATGAATACTATCACCGCATTCTTTAAGACCCGCGCTTGGATAGGCACCTTTGCCCTCGCCGCACTTTTCGCCAATTCTCATCTCTCCGCCGCTGAAAAGAACATTGCCTCTTTTGAGACGGAGGAGTCTTTGAAATCCTGGACCTCCGTGAATGACGGCGTGATGGGCGGGGTTTCCAAGGGTGGGTTCAAGCGCACAGAACAGGGGACACTGCTTTTCACAGGCGATCTCTCGCTGGAGAATAGAGGAGGCTTTGCCTCCATCCGCATGAAACCAAGCGCGCTGGGGCTTGATGGCATGTCCGCTCTGGTCGTGAAGGCGAAGGGTGATGGCAGGACTTACTGGGTGGACCTGCGGGTGAACGACCAGATGAGCGCCAGTTCCTACCGGGCCTACCTGCCGACCACAGCCGGCGAGTGGCAGGAAACACGGATCCCACTCGCTGATTTCAAGCTCCAGGCTTTCGGGCGCGATCTTCCGCTGAAGGCGATCAATGCGGCCAAAGTGGCCTCCGTCGGATTCACTTTGGCAGACAAAAAGGCGGGACCTTTCTCCCTTGAGATCGAGGTGGTGAAAGCCGCCGGAGGAGAAGCGGACGCCCAACTGGTCACGAGTGGCAAAACTCTGGTGGATGTGGCCAAGGCAGCTGGTGGTTTCAAGACCCTGCTGGCCGCAGCTACCGCAGCGGACCTCGTCGGGGTGCTGTCTGGCGAAGGACCATTTACGGTGCTCGCGCCGACGGATGAGGCCTTTGCCAAGCTGCCATCCGGGACGGTGGAGACATTGCTCAAGCCCGAGAACCGGGAACAACTTGTAGCTATCCTCAAAAACCATGTGATTGCCGGCCGCGTGACTTTGGCCAAAGCGATTGAGGCGCGTGAGGGGGTGTCGCTGCAAGGGTCTAAAATTTCTTTCAAGTTTGAGGATGGAAGAGTTCGCGTTGGAACTGCGGCTCTTCTCAAGGCCGACATCGCGGCATCCAACGGAGTTATTCACGTAATCGATCAAATTCTGGTTCCATCTGCCACGGAAACCGGGCCACTGAAGTCAGACGGGCTGATCGAACTGGCGATCGAACGCGGCGTGCCGATCTTCAACAACGGCGATGTGGCAGGGTGCGCAGCACTTTACGAAGTCACGGCTGAGGCACTGCGAAGCATGAACAGCGTCCCTGAGACCTCGCGCAAGGTGCTGACCAAAGCACTCAGGGAGGCGCGTGCAGAGAAGTCCGCCCGCCAGCGTGCCTGGATTCTACGTGCAGCGCTCGATCATACTTTGGCGAGTCTGAACTAAGCAAAGCACGAGCATCCTACAGGTGTGGAATGATTGGCGCGACTGCCTCTGCGTAATCAACGCTGAGCAGAAGGCGCATCAGTCTTTCCTTTGCGCCCGGTCACGGACGGCTTTCATGCGGTTGTGGTTGTTTCCTACGCTGCCGATTGGGACGCTGGTGTTTGCACCGCGACTCTCAACGATTCTGCGGTCTGCCATCCGGACCATGAGTCGGGAGAGTTTTGCGGAGAGCAATGCCGTTGTTTGAGCATTGTTCCTCCTTTCTGAGCGGGGATTTTGCGGGGCTGAGGCATGGCCGAGGTGTGATTGTGACAACAGGTTATATTTCAACTTATTGACGTGAGCCTTGATTTGATTACCCCGAGGCACTGCGGGCAAACCTTTACCTGCCATTCACGCCCGCACGAATTTTTCCAAGTTTTTGGCGGACTCATCACGCGGCATGTGACTTGAACTACAGGCCCATCCAAAGGACAGACGACACCGCGACTGCCCTTGCCCCTGTTTTTCGTATTCAGCTTCCCTTCAAAAAACTCCAACAAATGC
>CAMBOD010000280.1 GCA_945868985.1 Prosthecobacter debontii
CGGATACGGTGATCGAGCCAATGAACTTTGAGCGCCGTGCTGCTGCGTGCGACTTGGTGCTCGACCGGATGATTTACGGGTTTGCGATTGAACACACTCCGAGGGTCCCGGAGGGATTCACGAACCGGCAAATAACCACGCAAGCCATGCTGTCGCTCCCGACATGGGGCGCATACGGCACGGTGCATTTAACGACGGACGGCACGGAGCCGACTGCGCAGTCACCGGAATTTGCAGACGCAATTCCACTCGCGGATAATTTCACGATCAAGGCGCGCCTTTTCGACAAGAAGGGAAATCCTGCGGGGCAGACTTGGACGCAGCCTTACATTTTCAACCCGCTCACGCTACAAGGGCAGGGGCTCCTGCCCGAAGGCACATGGTTTGCCGATACGGCGATCGTGACTGTCGCATCCACGATGAAAGCGGGGATGGTGCGCTACACACTTGATGGTTCCGCTCCGCTGCCGACTTCGCCAGCCTACGCAAAGCCGCTCACGATCACCGCGACAACGACGATCAAAGCCTGCTGGTTCGACGCACAAAACGTGGGGCGCGGGGATATCGCCAGCGCCACTTATCAAAAGCTCGTCAGCGTGAGCCACGCCGTAGTGAATAAGCCCATCACAATGATCGTAACCGCTCAACTCACCGACCCTGCACAAAATGCAAAGCTGCTCGTGGACGGCGTTCTCACGCGCGGCGGCGCATGGGGCACCCCCGAGGTGCTCCGCCTCGGCAGTAGCGATCTCGATGCGGTCATTGACATGGGCGCGAAGACGGAAGTCCGCAATGTTGTCGTGCGATGCATCTATTGTCAGGAGGCTGGAATTTACCCGGCGAAGCAAATCGAGGTTTCCGTTTCCGACGACGGGCAGACTTTCACCAAGGCGGGCACTGCGGATTTCAAAGTTCCCGACGCACGAGGCGCAGATGGTTCTTCCATCAAAGAGATCATCATCGAATCAAACGGCGCGGGCCGCTACGTGAAAATCTTCTGCAAGAACAACGGCCAGCTCCCAGCATGGCACAATTCCCCCGGCGTGCCTAGTCACTTGATGCTCGACGAAATTCTCGTAAATCCATCGAACGCAAAATAGCAACGAGAAGCCTCGTCCGCACCTCGCTCCAAAAGTCACAGTCATTGCGATACGCATCACGTTTCTTTTGGCTGCATGGCACTGATAACGGAATGGCATGAGGCTGATGCTGAAACACTATTTCCGTTACAAGGCCCGGTGTGCTTATCTCGGCGACTTTCTCATCTGATGAACAATCTGCACCTTGCCGTTCAATTCTTTCTCCAACTCGCAGTCATCCTGTTGTTTTGCCGGATTGTCGGAATGATCGCGGCGCGCATGGGGCAGCCGCAGGTCGTCGCTGAAATGATCGCTGGAGTGCTGCTCGGGCCGTCGCTTTTCGGCCTGCTGTGGCCGGAGACGCAGGCGTGGCTTTTCCCATGGGACAAGACTCAGCAAGCGCGAGATACGCAGAGCTATCTCTTCCCCGCCTCACAACTCGGGCTCGCACTCTACATGTTCATCGTGGGGATGGAGTTTCGGATGGATATTATTCAGAAAAAACTGAAGAGTTCCATCGCAGTGTCGGCAGCGGGGATGATTGTGCCCTTTCTCCTCGGTGCCGTTCTTGGCTGGGTTTTCTTTCATCACACCGAGTTGTTTCCAAAGAAGACTTCGCTGATGGAGGCGATGCTCTTTCTAGGCGCTTCGATGTGCATCACTGCGTTCCCGATGCTGGCGCGCATCATCCATTTTAAAAAGCTGAACGGCACGACGATGGGCACGGTGGCGATAGGGGCTGGGGCGATTGACGATGCGACTGCGTGGTGCCTGCTCGCCGTGGTGCTTGCGAGTTTCGACGATAATTGGAACCACGCGATCTATAACATTGGCGGCGGGGTGGCCTATGTGGCGGTCACGCTATTGCTCGTGCGCCCGCTTCTGGCGCGGCTGGAGCGGTTCATGGTGAAGGACGATGCGCTCAGCGAGGCGGGGTTTGTCATCGGGCTTGCACTGATGGCGCTCGGCGCGTGGTTCACGGATATGATCGGGCTGCACGCAGTGTTTGGTGCTTTCGTGATGGGCGCTGCGATGCCTCGTAAAATCATGGCGCGAGATCTCATTGCGCGCATTCAGCCGCTGACAGTCGCGCTGTTACTGCCGCTATTTTTCACCTACTCGGGCCTGAATACAAAGATTGGTCTACTCAATACCGGTTACCTTTGGATGATGTGCGGTGCAGTGCTCGTTGCCGCCATTGTCGGCAAAGGCGTCGCCTGCTGGCTGGCTGCTCGCGCGACTGGTATCTCGAATCGCGAGGCACTTGGTATCGGTGTCTTGATGAATGCGCGTGGGCTGATGGAACTCATCATCATCAACATCGGACTTCAGCGCGGAATTATTTCCGAAGGGCTTTTCGCCACGCTCGTCATCATGGCTGTCGTCACGACGCTCATGGCCTCACCCATCTTCGAGCGACTAGTCGGGACGGGCACCTACAAGCCGGTGCAGTGAGTCGGAATTTTAGTCTCCGCTGCCGCCAAAATCTCCTCCGCCTCCAAAGTCACCACCGCCGGAATCACCGGAATTGTCCGAGAAGCTATCACTTGAACTCGAGTAATCGGTGTCCTGTCCGGAAAAGCTCTGGTCGTTTTCTGCGCCATGGCTGTCGTTTTGATGATCGGATGCCGAGGCATGATTGCCGAAAAACTGGTCATACATCCACATCCCGGCGGCTGCCCCGAAGAGCCCACCCATCAGCGAACCAAAAAAGCCACCACCGCCACCGGTCATCGCGGGATTGCCCATGCCACCGGTATTGCGGTTTCCGAAGAGCGCACGAATCACACCGATTACGACCCAGACGGCCAGGCCGATCAGCACAATCGAGAGGATGGAAAACGATGAGCCTTCGCTTTTGGCAGGTTTTGCTGTGGAAGGCGCGAAACCGGATTGCAGACTTCCCACAGCGTTTGCGCGCATCGTTACCGAGATGAAACTCACGCCGTCCAGAAGCGCGCCGTCGAAATCCTTGGCGCGCAGTTTCGTCAGCATTTTCCCCACAAGCTTTTCACGATCCTGGAGCGTAAAGGCGCGCTTCTGCGTATCGTTACCGACGACGACCTGAAGGTGTGCGGGCGATTTTACGAGCATCATATAAACGCCATTCACTCCTTTCGATTTCGCCTGCTTCACAGCCCACTGTTCGCAGAGCCGATTGACAGCGGATTTGTCATCCAAGTTCACACCGTTCTTGAGGTCATCAGGGATTTCCTTGAAGGTCTCTATCGCTACTCCCTTTTTGACGCTTTTCCCCATTTCACTGATTTCACGTGCGGCATCGGCCTTGGCCCGATCCGAGAAAAATGCAGCGTTGTCTTCGATGGATGCACTAGCAGTGCCGGTCGCGCACATGCTCATGGCAAGCGACGCGATGACGATGAACAGGCGCCGGACTGCCATGAAATGAATCAAACGGGCAGTTGACGCTTTGTGGACTAATGGAATCACGGTGTTGCTCATGCCTGGCAGACTACCCAGCCACCAGTTTGTTTGAAACTGATTAATCGCGGGTAATATGGGTCGCATTTGTGTGAGTGAAGCTGTGTTTACTCTTTGAGACGATTGACTGGATTGAGTCTTTGCGCCAAATGTTTGCCCGTGATTTTCGCCGCCACCAGATTTGCCAGACTGCTCGTGGTGCTCGCTCTAGTAGTGAGCATCGGGGGGCATTGGGCGCTACTGCAATCGGTGGCATGGACGCAGATGCTCGTGGAGCGGACGCAGGCGGCGTCCTTCGGCGAGGCGGTGAAGACGACGTTTGACGGCGCTCATCCGTGCGCGATGTGCAAACGAATCAACGATGGCAAGCAGAAGGAGCAGCAGCCCGAGCAGGCGTTGTTGAAAGTGAAGTTGGATGTGATTTGCGAGCGCGCACTAGTGGCGGTTTTTCCGCCGAGGATTGATGCGGAGTTTGCGCAAACCGAGATGAGTGGCGAGAGGCGCGCGGAGCGTCCTCCGTTGCTGCCGCCGAGAGTGGCGTAGCGCACTTTCACGGCTCACCGGCTGGCGTTTCGCTGGCGGTCAGCGGATCGTGTCGTGAGATCACGCCCGTTTCCGGGCGTTGAAAAAACGGAGCCTGCTCCGCGTGCGCATTTCGTCTGTCGGCGTTTCCACATCCGTCCGCCATTTCGGCGGCAACTCACACCAACATATTTTCATGAAAACCAACTACATTCTATCCACCGTCA
>CAMBOD010000281.1 GCA_945868985.1 Prosthecobacter debontii
ACTTCCACGGAACCATGCCGCAAACCCAGCTCGCCGAGCGGATGCGCACCAGCAGTGTGCTCGTCCTGCCTTCGCTCGAAGAGGGCTTCGGCCTCGTCGTCCCTCAGGCGCTGAACTGCGGCCTGCCTTGTATCGTGAGCGACAGCACCGGCGGCAAAGACTGTGTCCGCCACCGCGACAACGGCTCCATTTTTTCCACCAACAGTGCGGATGCACTCGCCGCCGAACTCACGTGGTGGAGCGAACACCCTAGCCGCACCAACGAGCGCTT
Source organism: Prosthecobacter debontii (assembly GCA_945868985.1). Taxonomy (GTDB): domain Bacteria; phylum Verrucomicrobiota; class Verrucomicrobiia; order Chthoniobacterales; family Chthoniobacteraceae; genus SXWH01. The sequence continues at coordinate 272 of CAMBOD010000281.1, forward strand.
CACATGGACGCCGGGTGCACGCACACTCATTGCAGAAAGTCAGGCAGCCCGATGAATTTTTTCCGCCAGCACCGACCCGCTAACGCCGCACCAAAAGTGCAGGAGCCCGTCCGCCGTTACGAAAATCCAATCGCACAAACTGACACAGAAACCTACCAGCCATGGCCCCGCCTGGATGCCACGTTCGTTGGCATTGTCGGCTTCATCATCACCGCATTTTTTATCTCCAGCGGAACATCAAAACTCCCGAGTGAAATGGCGCATCTTGCTGCAGTCGGAGTCGGCCTTACACTTCTCGCCAGCTTTGCATTTGAGCTGCGCAGCGGACTAAAGAATGTCGTCCGCGCGGATCTCGTCGGCATACTGGCGTTCTACTATCTCACACTTTACGAGTTCCTTTTCCGTCAGCCGTATTTCGACAAGGATATGCGCTTCCTCAGCCTCACCGAACTGGCGCTCTACGCTGTGATCACCGGCATCGCCGGCATCATGATAGGACGCCATCTCGCACCACGCGGAAAGCAGCCGTTCCAAGCAGTTATGACCCGCGAGGTTCCGGCGAATTGGATCGTCACACTTTTTTGGGCGTCATTTTTCCTAGGCATTTTTCACATGCTCCTCGCGGAAGGTTTCAATATCTCAAAGATGTTCGAGGACATGATGAAGCCGCGCTTCAACCAGCCGTGGGGACGCGGCAAGTTCGGCGACTGGAAAGCACTGCTCAACGAACTCGCCCTGCTCCTCTATTTCATACCGCCACTCATGGGCCTCATGCTCGCACGGCGCGAGCGATACTCAGCGGTGAACTTCTTGTTTGCACTTAGCGGATTTGCGTTCGTGCTGTTCTACGGTTTCGTAAGCGGCACCCGCAGTCTCTTCGGCGCATACTTGGTCACCTTCATGATCGCATTTGCCTTCGCCTGCCCCGCGCAAAAGCGAAAGCAAACCGTGCTCATTTTCACAATCTGCGCAGCGGCAATGGCGCTCTCGACAAAAGCCATGCTCGAAATGAGAAGCGTCGGCTTCACAAATTGGTGGAAGGGAGAATACAAAACTTACGTCAACCGCCAGACACAGTCCGTGTTCGTAGACGACAACCTTCTCTCGATTACAAAGATCGTTGGTTTTTTCCCGGAGCAAAATGGTGGAAAATATCTCGGCTTTGAAATCCCCTATCTCGCCGTCATCCGTCCCATCCCGCGCGCAATCTGGCCCGGCAAGCCTGCTGGACTGTCAGTGAATCTGGAGCAAAGCCTCTTTCAGCTCAAAGGGCTTACCCTTTCATGCACGTTCGTTGGTGAAGGATATATGTCTGGCGGTATGCTCGCCGTGCTCATTCAGGGCATCGTTCTCGGGATGCTCGCAGGCTGGTGGAGCCGACTCGCCTCCGCACAAAATTCCGAACTGGGCATCCTCATTTACTCGTCGGGCTTTTTCGCCGTCGTCATCACGATGCGCTCAACATTTGCTCTCACCACCGCTCTGCTGACTCCCGCTGCCGGCATCCTCGCGGGGCACTTTCTGCTCAAGGGTGCGCGCAAAGTTCTCGCACGCCGCCCTCCACCTCGTCCGCAATTTCGCCCGCCGCCAGTGCAACGTCCGCCCAGCCCTACGTAATTTGTGAGCAAGCCCATCCGCGTCGCATTCGTAAGTGTTCTCCCTTCGCCCTATCAGCGCGATCTTTTCGCTGCTCTTGCTGCGCGTGATGATATTGAGCCGCACATTTTTTACATGGAGAAAAGCGCCGCTGATTCGCCATGGCCCGAGCGACTGTTGGCCGCTCACGAAAGCTACATCCCCGGTTTTCATTTCCGCCTCGGCCACGCGCGCGTGCATGTGAACTGGCGGCTCCCCTGCCCTCGCAACTACGATGTGATTGTCTGCAACACCATCATGTCCGTCACTGGCCAGTGGCTCATGCGCGCAAAACTTCGCAACGCGCGCTGGATGTTTTGGGGCGAAAAACTCGGTCCCCGTTCGCGTAAACACGACATACTCACCGCACCGCTACATCGTGCTTCCGGCATCGCTGCCATTGGCACATGGGCCGAGCGCGACTACATAGCGCGGTTTCCAAACACACCCGTATTCAACATCCCCTACCACTGCACAATTCAGCCCTTCCTCGACGCCCCGCATCCCGAACGTGAGCCCGGCACGATCACGTTCCTGTTTTGCGGACAGATGATCGCGCGCAAGGGACTCGACCAATTACTGTCAGCTTTTGCGACACTGCCGGAAAACGCACGCCTCATGCTCATCGGACGCGAAGCCGAGCTGCCGCAACTGCTCGCCGCTCTCCCTCAAAGTGTGCGCTCGCGCATCCGCTACGAAGGCTTCCAAGCGCCCGACGCACTGCCGCATTTTTTTAGTCAGGCGGATATCTTCGTCCTGCCAAGTCGCTACGACGGCTGGGGCGTCGTCGTGAATCAGGCGCTCGGCGCGGGCCTGCCGATCATCGCCAGCGATCAAGTCGGCGCTGCGCACGACCTCGTCCGCGAAAATGAAAACGGCTTTCGTTTTCCTGCGGGAAATACCAGCGCTCTCGGAGAAACGATGCGCCGCTTCGTCAACACACCATCGCTCTGCGAAAAGATGTCAGCGAGTTCACGCACCTTCGCCGCCGGATGGCACCCGGCCAATGGAGCAGAGCGATGGGCAAACGCATTGAAGTCTGTCTGCAAATGAAAATCCTCCTCGTCAGCAGCAGCAGCGGTTCGCGTGGCGGCGGTGAGATTTACCTCCTCTACCTTGCCCGCGCTCTCGTGCGACGCGGCCATGAAGTCACGCTCTGGGCCTCATCTCATCCCCGTATGGACGAACTCGCTGCGCTCTTCACGGAAGTGGGCACTGTTGTTCGTTCGGAATACACAAACACCTACGACCACCGCACCCGCAGCCTCGCCAGTTTTTTAAATTTCAGCGGAGCAGCGCGCATCGCAGACGAATGGAAAGCGCTTCGCCCCGATGTCATTCACGTCAACAAACAGAACCTCGAAGACGGACTCGATCTCCTGCGCGCAGCGACGCTCTCGAAATGCGCGAGTATCTGCACCATTCACCTCAGCCAAACCGCCGCCTACCTCAAGGCATCGCTCGCGTGGCTCCGCGACTGGATCGCGCACCGCGCACTGGATGCTTACAACGGTGCTATGGTCTGCGTGCTCGACGATCGCGCGAATGACCTGCGCAATTTTCTCGGACGCAACGAGCGAATCCACGCAGTCGCCAACGGCGTTGAACTCTACGATCTCGCAAAGAAACCGGCGGTGCGTGAATCAAAGCGGGCGGAACTTGGCATCGCTCCGAATGAATTGCTCATCGCCGCCGTAGGCCGACTCGTCCCGCAAAAGCGACCATTCGTCTTTCTCGATCTCGCTGAAAGAATCCACTCACGAGTGCCGCATGTGCGCTTCGTGTGGATCGGCGATGGTTCACTTTCCAAGGAATGGGACGAGCGCGCCGCTCGGCTCGGCTACGTCCGCCGCGTCGGCTGGCAGCGCAGTGTCTCTGAATTTTTATTCGCCGCTGACGTGTTTCTTCATACGGCGGAATTTGAGGGCTTACCGCTCGCGATTTTAGAAGCGCTCAGTTCCGGACTTCCCTGCGCAATCACGCCCAATCTTCTGGCGGAGATGCCTTTTCTTGATGGAACGAACTCCATTTTCATCAGCGAAGACGAGGTGTGGGCCGATGTTCTTTCCGATCCATCGCGCCTCGACGAGCTCGGTAAAAATGCACGCCAGCTTGCTGAGAAATGCTTTTCTTTCGACACGATGGCTGCGCGTTACGAAGCGCTCTATGAGGAGGCACGGAAATGAGGCTGCATTTTCACGAACCACCAGCGGCTCAAAAAGTGGGCGGCCTCGACGCTGCCATTCGCAGTCTAGAAAGTGCGATGGAAAAACTCGGCCACACAGTCGAAGTGAATCCCGTCGCAGGAAAAGCTGACGCCGCGCATTTTCACGGAATGTGGCAGTCGGGGTTTCCA
>CAMBOD010000282.1 GCA_945868985.1 Prosthecobacter debontii
GCGCCTTGTCGTTCAGCGAGTTTTTGTAGAGCAAGTCGCTCGACGTGTTCGGCGCTTCGTGAATTTGCAAAGTGCGCTGATCGAAAATCTGTTCACCTTCCGCAGCGGAAATGCTGAGCATGTCGCTGCGTCCGCCGGGACCGAGCAGCCGCGAAACCGCCTCGTCGCGCACGCGTGCACCACCGAGATTGAGCCGAAGAGCGAGCGCACTGGCATCGCGAGCGACGGTTGTGGTGTTGAGGTGAAAAGCGAGCGTCTTACGACTCCAATCCTGCACAGCGACGTAGGTGACACGTGCGCCGCTGCCGACGACGATATCATTCACGCCGCAGGCAAATCCCGCTTCGTCGCCCACTGACTGGAAGTAATCCACGAGCGTCACCTTCGCATTTTCCTCCGCGATGATGAGTGTGTGTGGAAAAACGCTGGCTCCTTCGCCACTTAGCCAGTGAAACGTTTCAATCGGCAGCGCGATCTCCACGCCGCGCGGCACGTAGAGAAATGTGCCTGCCTTCACTTGCGACTCATGCAGCGCCGCAAACTTCGCGGAACCAAGAACGCCGCTTTCACGCATGAAATGTTTCTCAATCAATTCTGCCTGCTCCGCAATGGCCTGCTCCATCGGCAACCACAGCACGCCTTTCGCGCGAAGCGCATCACCGTGAAGGTCGCGACCGATCAATTGATCGTTCGTAAACACCATGCGGCCACTCGTCTCCGCAAGACCTGCTGAGCGTTTCAAAAGAGCCGCCTGCTCATCATCGCACAATACTTCTGCGCGTGTGAAAGGCGCGAGGCTGAGCGATTTTACATCGGCAAAGCGCCACGTTTCATCCGTGCGCGTCGGCATCGCTGTGGATTCAAATTTTTTCCATGCTGCCTGCTGGCGTGCGCGGAAGGCTTCGGGATGCGAGGCAAAGTCAGGGCCAGTGGTCATCAGTGAGTCGTTCTCTTCGCTTACGGTCTTTATTGGTGCTTCGATAGTTGCGTTCATCAGCCGACGCTCCCTTCCATTTCGAGATCAATAAGGCGCTTCAACTCGACGCTGTATTCCATCGGAAACTGGCGGACGAGGTCGTTGACGAAGCCGTTCACAGAAAGGCTCATCGCCTGTGCCTCGGTGAGTCCCCGCTGCTGCATGTAAAAAATCTGCTCGGCGGAAATTTGCGAGACGCTCGCTTCGTGCTGCGAAGAGTTTCCGGTGCCGCGCACAGTGATTGCGGGATACGTGTCGGTGCGTGATGTGGAGTTGATGAGCAACGCATCACACTCGGTGTTGTTTTTACAGCCCTTGAGGTGCTTCGGAATGTGAACGAGTCCGCGATACGTCGCGCGACCCGTGCCGACGCTGATGCTTTTGCTGACGATGTTTGATGTCGTCTCGTCCGCAGCGTGAATCATCTTCGCACCGGTGTCCTGATGCTGGCCATCGCTCGCGAGCGCGATGGAGATCACTTCACCACGCGCTTTACGGCCTTTCAAAACAACGCCGGGATATTTCATCGTGAGACGCGAACCGATGTTGCAATCAATCCACTTCACCTCCGCCTCTTCGTGGGCGATGGCGCGCTTGGTCACGAGGTTGAAAACGTTCGCCGACCAGTTTTGCACCGTCACGTATTGCAACTTCGCGCCTTTCATCGCCACCAACTCGACGACCGCCGAGTGGAGCGTTGCAGTTTCAAATTTCGGCGCGGTGCAGCCTTCCATATACATCACTTCGCTGCCTTCGTCGGCGATGATGAGCGTGCGCTCGAACTGCCCGAAGTTTTCCGCGTTGATGCGGAAATACGCCTGCAACGGATGTTTCACCTTCACGCCCGGCGGCACATAGATAAATGAGCCACCGCTGAACACAGCGCTGTTGAGCGCGCTGAATTTGTTGTCGCCAGTCGGGATGACTTTTCCGAACCACTTGCGGAAAATTTCCGGATGCTCCTTCAGTCCTTCAGTGCTGCCGACGAAGATAACGCCCTGGTCGCCGAGCGCCTTTTTCATGTTGGAATACACGGCCTCCGAGTCAAACTGCGCCTCCACGCCCGCGAGGAATTTTCGCTCCTGCTCCGGGATGCCGAGCCGCTCGAATGTCTTTTTCACATCGTCCGGCACCTCCTCCCACGAACGCGTGGGCTTTTGTCCATTGGCCAGATAATAGCGGATATTTTGGAAGATGATGTTTTCCAAATCGTGCGACGCCCAGTGCGTCGGCATCGGCTTGGAAAAGAAAACGTCGAGCGCCTTGTGGCGATATTCGCGAATCCAATCCGGCTCGTTTTTTACGTCGGAAATGTAATCCACCGTAGCGTGCGAGAGACCGGTGCCAGCGTCGAACGTGTGCTGCTCCGGGTAGGAGAAATTGCCCGCAGTGCGGTCTATATCAATCTGCTTGGCTTGAACGGTTGATTCGAGAAGTTCGGTGCTCATTGTGTCTCCTTATGTGTTTAGGCGCTCACTGCCTGAGCGATGTCATCTTTGATCCAGTCGTAGCCCTTCGCTTCGAGTTCGAGCGCGAGTTCCTTGCCTCCAGTGTGTTCGATACGACCGCCGACGAGCACATGCACGACATCGGGCACGATGTAGTCGAGCAGGCGCTGATAGTGGGTGATGACGAGAAAGCCGCGCGCCGGGCCGCGCATCGCGTTCACGCCGCTGGAGACGATCTTCAGTGCGTCAATATCGAGACCGCTGTCCGTCTCATCGAGGATGGCATACTTCGGTTCCAACATGAGCATTTGCAGGATTTCGTTCCTTTTTTTCTCTCCGCCGGAGAATCCGTCATTCACCGAGCGTGCGGTAAATTTCCGATCCATTTCGAGCATGTCCATTTTCTCGTAGAGACGCGCATAGTAATCGGTGGCCTCAAGCTCCTCGCCTTCGGGAAGACGGGCTTGGAGAGCAGCGCGGAGGAAGTTCGCATTCGAGACGCCGGGGATTTCCATTGGATATTGGAATGCGAGAAAGAGTCCCGCACGCGAACGCACGTCGGGCTCCATGCCAAGAATGTTGACTCCATCAAGCAGCACTTCGCCCTCGGTCACTTCGTAATCGGGATGGCCTCCGAGAACTTTGCTCAGCGTGCTTTTGCCCGAGCCGTTCGGCCCCATGATGGCGTGGACTTTTCCCGCTTCGACGGTGAGATCGAGGCCGCGCAGGATTTCGGTTCCATTGGCAGCAATACAAGCGTGTAGATTTCGGATTTCGAGACTCATTTGGATTTCAGATTTCGGGCTTCGGATTTCAGATTTTTCTTTTTTGCGCACTTCGGGCATTCGCCACGAAAGGCGACTTGATGATGCGAGATGGTGATGTTTTCCGGCACCTCCCACACATCCTGCGGGCGCTTGCGCGCACGGAGCGGAAGGTCGGAAACCTCACCGCAACTATCGCAAAAGAAATGGGCGTGCTCTTCGAGGTTCGGGCAGTAACGCGAGGGGCCGCGCTCGTGGGTGACGATCTTCACAAGGCCGCAATCGGTGAGCGTTTCGAGGCAGTTGTAGACTGTTGCCAGCGAGATATTCGGCACCTGACCACGCACTTTGGTGAAGACCTCGACGGCTGTCGGGTGATTGCGCTCGCCCATGAGCACATCATAGACGGCACGACGCTGCCCGGTCATCCGCAGTCCATGACCGTGGATGGTGTCGTCGGGAGAATGCTGATGTTGAGCGAGCGTTGCCATGGCCAAGCACATTCGTTCCAAGGCGACACCTTATCAAGAACAATTCCTATTTAAGTTAGCGTAGATGCTCGGCATTGCGGCGCACGTCTGCAAATGAGAGAACGCTGCTGTGCTTTACCATCTTTTGCTCATCCTCATCGCCTTCACTCTCTCGGCAGTTCCGCTTGGTGCCGCCGATACGAAGAAGCCCTCTAGCAAACCAAACATCCTCTTCATTCTCGCGGACGACATGGGTTGGGCGGATCTCGGTTCTTTTGGAAACAAGGAGATGCCTACGCCAAACATGGATCGTCTCGCGAAGGAGGGCACGCGGTTCACTCAGTTTTACGTAGCGTCGCCGATCTGCTCGCCCTCCCGCACAGCCTTCATGACCGGCAATTACCCCGCACGTTGGCGCATCAACGACTATCTCCACGAACGTGCCGCAAACAAAGCGCACGAATGCGCAAACTGGCTCGACCCAAAAGCGCCCACACTCGCCCGCTCATTGCGTGATGCTGGCTACGCGACGGCACACTTCGGAAAATGGCACTTGG
>CAMBOD010000283.1 GCA_945868985.1 Prosthecobacter debontii
TCATCGAAGTGCTGGTGCCGGATTTTCACGCCAAGGAAGACTGCCTCGCGCTCATCGCCGCGGCGCGCCCGCACATCTTCAACCACAATCTCGAAACCGTGGAGCGCCTCACGCCGCTTGTGCGCTCGCGCGCAAAATATCGCATCTCACTCGCCGTGCTGAAGCGCATGAAAGAAATCGCGCCCGAATTTGTGACCAAGAGCGGCCTCATGCTCGGCCTCGGCGAAACGGAGCCGGAGCTTTTTCAGGCCATGGATGACCTGCGCGAATCCGGTGTGCAGTTGCTCACGCTCGGTCAATACCTCCGCCCAAGCGCGCAGCACCTTCCCGTCGTCGAATACGTCCACCCTGACTCGTTTAAACTCTACGAGCGCATCGCGTATGACAAAGGCTTCGAGTTCGTCGCCAGCGGCCCGCTTGTGCGCTCGTCATATCACGCCGCCGATTACGACCCGCGCACACGGCATGGTTTGAAATAAACGCGCCGAGCCTTGCCGCGCCCCCTTTTTTTTCAATACACGCAGCAATGCCACAGCCCGCCGCTACGCGCGCCAACGTCGCCGCACTCATCCCCTGCTACTACGAGGAAAAACACATCCGCGAAGTCGCCGCGCGCTCGCACAAGCAGCTCGACACCGTGCTTGTCGTGGACGACGGCTCCACGGACAAAACGAGCGATGAAGCCCGCGCCGCCGGAGTGGACTTGGTGAAGCACGAAAAAAATGCGGGCAAAGGCGCTGCGATCAAAACCGGTCTGCGCACACTGCTCGCGCGGGAGAATATCGAATTCATCCTCATCCTCGATGGCGACGGTCAGCATCTGCCCGAGGAAATCCCGCACTTTTTTACCGCAGCGAACGATACTGGCGCGCCAATGATCGTCGGCAATCGCATGGGCGACACACGCGACATGCCCTTCGTGCGGCGAATGACGAACCGTTACATGAGCTGGACGATCTCGCGCGTCATCGGTCAGCGCGTGCCGGATTCGCAATGCGGCTTCCGTATGTTTCACCGCTCGCTCGCAGCGGAATTTCTCGCCGTTGAAAGTGCGGCGTTCGACTTTGAAACCGAAATGCTCGCGCTCGCCGCGCGTAAAGGCTGCAACATCGGCGCAGCCACCGTGAGCACCATCTATGGCGACGAGGTGAGCAAAATCCACCCCGTCCGCGACACGCTGAAATTTTTCAAGCTGCTCAAGCGCCTGAAGAACGAGCGAAAGACTCACTAGTTTCACGCGTCCCCTCCCTCTATTGGGGAAACAAATTGCCTCCACGGGGGTTCTTTCCCAACCTACGTGACCGCCTCTGCGATGAATGAAACCACTAGCTCCCAAGCTGATGCCTCCGGTGATGATCCGGAGCGCGATCTCCGGCTGATGGGACGGGTCAAGCTGGGCGACGAGGAGGCGTTTCGCGAGCTGGTGGAGATTCACCAGCACCGCGTCATCGGAGCGGTCGCACGGATGCTGAGCGACGAGACCGAGGCGCATGACGTGGCGCAGCAGGTTTTCATCCGTGTGTGGAAAAGTGCCGCGCGCTGGGAGCCGACGGCGAAATTTACGACGTGGCTCTACACGATTCTGCGCAATCTCGTTTTTAACGAAAGCCGCCGCCGTGCGCGCCATCCTGCGCGTTCGCTCGATGCCATTCAGAATGAGGACGACCGCCCGCAGCAGTTCGAGGACGAGGGCACGAAAGCACCCGACACGGCATTGCTCGACGAGGAAATGCAGGACGCCATCGAGCGTGCGATTCAGGAATTACCGGAGGCGCAGCGCATGGCCGTCGTGATGCGACGCTACCAGGACGTGAGCTACGAGGAAATCGCCGAGGTGCTCGAACTCAGCGTGCCTGCGGTGAAGAGCGTCCTTTTCCGCGCTCGCACGGAGCTACGTGAAAAGCTGCGCCACTATCTCGAATCTTAGCCGCTGCGCTGTGGACATTCGCCAGCAAGTCCGGCGATAGTCCGCGCCATGTCGCGTCTTTGGCCGCTCATTCTTGCGCTCGCTGTCGTCATCGTCGGCCCCATGGTGCTGCGGCCCAAGGGCGACGCAGCGGCGCTCGATGGCGAGAGAAAAGTCATCGTCGTCAGCCCGCACAACGAAGCTATCCGCGCGGAGTTTGGCCGCGCATTTCGTGAATGGTATCGCGCCAGCACTGGCAAAACCGTGACCGTGGACTGGCGCACACCCGGCGGCACTAGCGAAGTCAGCCGCTACCTCACCGGCGCGTATTTCGACGCCTTCCGCCAGCACTGGACGCGCACGCTTGGCCGCGAGTGGAATGCGGAAGTCGAAGGCGGCTATGCGAACGCGAAAATCGTCCTCGGCGACGCGCCGGAAAAAGACACGCCAGCACAAGCTGCGCACCGCGCATTCCACGCGTCGAACGTCGGAGTCGGCATTGATGTCTTCTTCGGCGGCGGCAGCTACGATTTCATCAAGGCCGCAGGGCAGGGGATGCTCGTGGACTGCGGCTATCTCGATGCGCACCGCGATCTTTTCGGCAAAGACAAACCGATCCCTCCCTTCGTCGGCGGCGAGCCGTATTTCGATGAAAAGGGACGCTGGTTCGGCACGACCATCGGCGCTTTTGGAATCGCCTGCAATCGCGACCAGCTCGCACGCCTCGGCCTTCCAGAACCGCGCCGCTGGGCCGACCTCGCCGACCCGCGCTATTTCCGCAGCCTCGCCCTCGCAAACCCCACGCAAAGCGGCTCGGCGAACAAGGCTTTCGAGATGCTCATCCAGCAGCAGATGAACGAAGCCGTTGCTGAAAATGCCGGTAAAAAAACGGAGGACGCCGCCGTTGCCGAAGGCTGGCAGCGCGCGATGCGTTTGCTCCAGCGCATCGGCGCAAACGCCCGTTACTTCACCGACTCGTCTTCAAAAATCGCGCTCGATGTGGAAGCTGGCGAGGCGATCGCGGGGATGACGATTGATTTCTACGGTCGCTTCCAAAGCGAATCCGTCCGCCGCGCCGACGGCAGCTCGCGCATCGGCTACACGAACGCCGAGGGCGGCACGAGCTTCGGCGTGGATCCCATCGGCCTGCTCCGTGGTGCGCCGCATCCCGAGGAAGCGCACGCGTTCATCCAATTCGTGATGACCGACGGTCAGAAACTCTGGGGACAAAAAGCCGGCACGCCCGGCGGCCCGCGCCAGCATGCACTCCGCCGTCTGCCGATTCTCCCCGCGCTCTACACCGCCGAAACGCGAGAGCTTCGCAGCGATCCGGACGTGCTCCCCTACGAAGAAGCGAAACATTTCACCTACATCCCCGCACGCAGCGCGCGGCTCTTCGACGTGTTCGCCTTCGTCATCCGCGTGATGTGCATAGATACGCACGACGAACTCACCACCGCATGGCGCGAACTCATCGCCGCCCGCGAACGCACCGGCAGCTTCCCCGCCGAAGCGCTCGCCGCGTTCGAGGACGTGAGCGCCGCCAGCTACGAGCAGGCGAAAGGTGACATCGCAAAGACACTCGGAAGCGCCGACAAAATCGGCCAGGTTCGCCTCGCCAAAACACTCGCCGAAACCTTCGCCAGGAACTACCGCCGCGCCGCCGAACTCGCCCGCGCTGCGAAGTAGCAAACGTCTGCGTCACGACCGAACACAACTTGTGAAAGTCGGCGCGGATTCATTTGCCCCGGAGGGGCTGCCCGAGATTAGCCGGTCGGCAAGTCCACCGCAGGTGGACGCAGCCACCGGATCACCGCCATACAAGAACAACCGCCCCGGCAGGGGCGGCAGAAAAGCGCGCGTAATGATTTTCCCTCGCCCCTGCCGGGGCGATTGTTTGCTACCAACGCGATCCGGTGGCTGACGCCGACCGGCTAAATTCCACGCAGCCCTCCGGGCTTCAATCCCGCCGACTAAAACCCCAGCCCCGGAGGCAGGCCACCCATGCCGCCGGTGATTTTCCCCATCTCGGCCTGCATCAGCGCACGGCCATCCTCGATGGCTTTTTGCACGCCGGAGAGGATGAGGTCTTCGAGCATCTCCACATCGTTCGGGTCCACCACGTCCTTGCTGATTTTGATCGCGAGGATGTCGCCCGCGCCATTCGCGGTGACGGTGATTTTTCCGCCGCCCGCAGTGACCTCCACCGTCTTCTCGGCGAGTTCTTCCTGCGCTTGTTGCATCTTGGCCTGCATCTGCTGGGCCTGCTTCATCATTTTCTGGATATTCATCGGTGTCGTTT
>CAMBOD010000284.1 GCA_945868985.1 Prosthecobacter debontii
AGGGGGGGCTTCAACTATCTCATCGTCAATCAGCACCTGCTCCGCCCCCGCTCGCGAAAACAGAAAGAGCCCTGCTAACACCGCAAATCGAATACCGCGCGCCATGAGTTTAGCGTTCATAGATCGGAAGGTAGCGGTAGTTTAGCGCGATGGAGAGCAGCCCGAGTGCAGTGCTCGTTCCGGGGCCGAGGCCGGCGTCCCAGCTTCCATCGTCGTTTTGCATTTCGGCGAGTCGTTTCACCTGCTTGTCGTTCCATTCCTGCCACGCCTTGATGTCACTCTGAAAGTAAGCCTGCGCCGCGTAATACTCGTAGTAGAAAGGATACCCGCCCCCGTTTCCATCGCTGCCCTTCATCGCCTTCATCGCCTTGGTGAACGTCGCATGATCCTTCTTCCGCGCATACGCAAACGCCGCAACTCCAATCGCCGTCGTCGCCGAACCGTGCGAACCACTGCGCGGCATATAGCCGATGTCGCCGCCGGTCACATTCTGGCAGTCGGTGAAAAACTTCAGCGCATCCTCGATGTTTTTCTCCGGCACCTTCACGCCCGCATTGCGCGCTGCAATGAGCGAAACAAAACACGCCCCGCTCACCGTCGAATCCGCATCCTGCGCCTCGGGCGAATAGCGCCAGCCGTGAAATTTGTTTTTGTCCTGCGAACTCAGCGTCAGCTCCACCGCCTTTTTCAGCGCTGGCCCGATGCGATCATCCTGCACCGTCCCATACGCCTCCGCCAGCGCCAGCGTCGCAAAACCGTGATTATACATCGAAGTGCCGATGTAGCCGTTCTCCGCCTGATTTTTCAGCAGGTTCTCCACGCACTTCTTCACCGCCTTCGCATACGGCCCGTGATTCGGGTCATCGCCATGCGCCAGCATCGTCATCAGCGCAAACCCCACCACGCCCGGCTCCGTCCCATACTGGCCGGGAAAAGTCCCGTCGGCATTCTGCGCCGCCACGAGATACTTCAGCCCCTTTTCATAAATCCGCTCCACCTCCGGCGGCACCTGCGTCCCGCGATACACTTGGAAATCCGTCGTTGCCGGTTGCTGCGCGCGGAGCACCGAACAAAAAGCACACGCAAACAGCGCAGCGAACGTTGGCAGAGAATTTTTCATCCGGTGGAAATCGCGCGTGAGATTCGCGCGAATCACCCCCTTCGGCAATGAAATCATCTGTTACGTTCAATTTCCGCTGAGCCCCTTCCCTGTTTCCAAAGGCAAGCTGCCACCGAGCGCTACTTTGTTTCCGCTGGCTTCTGGACTGGCGGGCGTTGCTTGCGAAACTCCAGCAAGGCTTTCTTCAACTCACTCAGCGCCTCTTTACTCAAGCCGACAAACCCGTAGTCGTCGCGCCAATAATAGTGGATCTCCTCTCGCTCGAAATCCACTTGAGCATCGAGTTCGTCATCCGACGTCTTCCAGCGGATGAGGAAATCTCCCTGCGGGCCTCGCCCTCCGTCTGGATGTGATGCGGCTGTCAAAGCACCCTTGGTATCCACGATTTGCAATAGGCGGTTTCGCTGCTGATCCGTCATAGGTTGCGCTGGCTCGTAGTAATCATAGCCATGGATATCCGTGGGTTTTTTCGCGTTGTGCTCCGATTGCCATACTGCATCTTCGTCTATTCGACTTGGGAGTCCCTCCCATATTGTCAGCTCCGCCTTCGTAAAATTTTTAAGCAACGCCTTCAGTTGAATCACTTTCTGTTTTGAACTCTCAGCATCCACAAACCACATCTGCCTGTCGGCTGGGCGGAGTTTACGAAAACCACGAAGCCATTTCGTGAGACGCTCATTCCCCTTCAAATCGCCGGAAATTTTTTCTTTTTCGGTGTAGATGCGCACATCTCGACATCCGAGGCAGAACTGAATCTGAGCAACAGAGCCCTTGGTCTTCCACTCGATCTGATAGTCGGGGTGAAAGCCACCGCACATTTTATTTTTCGTTATTCCTTTCTCCAGCGCTCCAAACCACGGGCCGCTGGCGAGTATTTCTTGAAACTCCTTCTTTTGGGCGCGGGAGAGTTCAGTGGGTTGTTCGTAGAAAGCGTATCCAAACAATCGAATCGTCTTCTTGCGTGCGATCTCGTCATTGACCAATGCCCGTTGCCAACCTTGATGCGGCAGCCCTTCAAAAATAACCGCTGCATCCGCATCCTTGAGCGTGGCGATCAACTTTTTGACCTCATCCTCAGCAGCCTTTTCACGAAGCGAATCACTTTCGAGCGACTTGCCCACCTCCTTGCCAGCCCACGAGTGAACGACAGGCGCGGGTGATTGCGCGAAAGCACAAGTCAGGATGAGGAAAGCAATCCAGAGGCGAAACATGGTTGGAGAATAGAATCCGCATAGAGGCGCGACAATCATTCCGTGAGTCCTCAAAGCTTAATTTTCTGTTCGGACTTCAGCGATGACGCTGTTTTGAAAAGGCCTTCGCTCAGCACGCACTTGCCACGTTTTGATTCCCCGATAAGATGCAGCGCATGGTTACGGAAACGATTCCTCAATTGCGCGCCCTTTCCCTCGCGAAGAAGCGCATCCTGATTTCCGAGCTTGTTGATGAAGTGTATGGCAGCCCCGTGGAAGACAAGGCCTTGACTGCTGCGCTGAATGAACGAATCGCAAACTACCACGCCAATCCTTCCTCTGCGAAGAGTTGGACGGAGGTAAAAGCAAGACTCAGAAAAAAACGGTGATGGAAGTCATCATCCTCTCCGGAGCCGATTCCGATTTGGATGAGATTTACTCGTTGCTCGACGAGACATCTGGCGGAGACGCTTTTCTCCGTGCATTGGATCGCAAGCTGGAGTTGCTCAGAAAATTTCCGAAATTGGCAGCGAGATCGAAAATCGGCGCTGTAAGGAGGACTCGCGTGGGGAAATCGGTGTATGGCCTGTTTTATACGATTGAAGGAAACCGTCTGATGGTAGTCGCGCTCCAAGACCTCCGGCAGGACCCCAAAACAATCGCCCGAACGATCCGGCGGCGGTTTTAACAGCACAGTTGAGGCAGTTTTTACGTTTGGTCGGACTATATGTAACAAAACCGCCGGTCCCCTTTCGGAAACCGGCGGTCTTTGAATTTACTTAGCTCTTTGCGAGAGCGGGAGTTTTTTAGAACTCTCCGCCGCCGTGACCGTGGTGGTCGTGGCCGCCGCCGGCTGGGGCTGCTTTCTTCTCCGGGATCTCGGTGATGAGACACTCGGTGGTGAGGAGCAGGCCGCTGATGCTGGCTGCGTTTTGCAACGCGCTGCGGGTGACTTTGGTCGGGTCAACGATGCCGGCTTTCACGAGATCCACCCATTCGCCGGTGGCGATGTTCAGACCGTCGTTGCCTTTGCGCTTCTTAGCTTCCGCGACGATGAGCGCGCCTTCGAGGCCCGCGTTGTCGGCGAGCTGGCGAAGTGGCGCTTCGATGGCGCGGCGGACGATTTCTGCGCCGACTTTCTCGTCACCTTCGAGCTTGAGGTTATCGAGTGCTTTCTGCGCGCGGATAAGGGCGATGCCGCCTCCGGGGACGATGCCTTCCTCGACGGCTGCGCGCGTGGCGTGCAGGGCGTCTTCGACGCGTGCTTTCTTTTCCTTCATCTCGGTCTCGGTGGCTGCACCGACGTTGATGACGGCGACGCCGCCGGCGAGCTTGGCGAGGCGCTCCTGGAGCTTCTCGCGGTCGTAATCGCTGGTGGTTTCGTCGATCTGACGGCGGATTTGGTTCACGCGACCTTGGATGTCGGAGGGCTTGCCGCTGCCTTCGACGATGGTCGTGTTTTCCTTATCAATGGTGATGTGCTTGGCCTTGCCGAGGTCTTCGAGGCCGAGGTTTTCGAGCTTGAGGCCGAGGTCTTCGGTGATGCAGCGACCACCGGTGAGGATGGCGAGATCTTCGAGCATGGCTTTGCGGCGGTCGCCGAAACCGGGCGCCTTGACGGCGGCGATGTTCAGTGTGCCACGGAGCTTGTTGACGACGAGCGTTGCGAGGGCTTCCCCTTCGACGTCTTCAGCGATGATGAGGAGCGGCTTGCCGGTTTTGGCAACCTTCTCGAGCAAGGGCAGGATGTCCTTGAGGCTCGTGATTTTCTTCTCGTGGATGAGGATGTAGGCGCTGTCGAGGACGACTTCCATCGTCTCGGCGTTGGTGACGAAGTAGGGCGAGATGTAGCCCTTGTCGAACTGCATACCTT